>NZ_JBHUQX010000371.1:0-9640 GCF_042674225.1 Streptomyces sp. NPDC056948 | reverse complement strand
GCTCCCGCGCGATGTGAAGGCGCTCCTCGTCGGCGCGGCGCCGAGCGGTCTCCTCCCGTGTTCGCTCGGCTTCCTCCGCCCGACGCTCGGCCTGCCGCAGCGCCTCCCCGGCGGCAAAGGCGGCGATCAGCCAGGCGATTTCCAGCACGTTCCGGGCTTGCGCGAACGCCTCACGCGCCGGCCCGTCGCGGAAGACCAGCGCTGTGAGAGGCAGGACGACGAGCAAAGACACGGAAGTTGCCACGGTCACGGCACGATGCCCGGCCCGCACGGCGCCGTACACCGCAACCAGATACGAGACAGCGAGCACCTCAAGACCCGCCGCCTCATACCCCACCGCGCACAGCCCGGTGACAGCCAGCACAGCCATCGGAGCCCTACGACGCGCGACCAGCGCCAGACCGCCCGCCGCCAGCAGCACGGCGCCGAACAGCTCGCGTTCCCCGGCCGGGTGCCGCCCCGACAGCCCGGTTCCCAGCAGCAGTGCCGCCACGCCGACGGCAATCGCCCAGTCCATGGCACCGGCCGGGACACGAAAACGCCCTGTGTCCATGCGCGCACCCTAGCCGGACGCCGCTGAGGGCGAGTCCCGCCCGCGGACGAGCGGCCGGCTACCGCACCCGCGGTAGACGCCCGCCGTCTGCCGCATCCGCAGCAGCCGACTGCCATGAGGACGGCAGTGCGAAAAGACCGCGTCCGCCGGACGACCAGCGGTGCGGTCGGCAGGCACGCTCAAGGCCCAGCGAATCCGCGGAACTCGCCGCGCACGGAGGAGAGTGGCATGAGTGCAACAGATGTCCTGACGGTGGCCGCCGAGGGTGGAGTCATCGGAGACGGGCGGACGGGTGCCAACCTGGCCCTCGGGGTGGGGCTGATCGGCGTGGCCCTTGGCCGGCTGTCCCTGGCCCGCGTCGCCGGCCGCATCAGCACCGGCAGCGCGCGTACCGGCGCCCTGTCGGCCACGGCGGTGGGCCTGGTCGGCACCGTCCTCGCGGTGCTGCATCTGGCCACCTCCAGCGGTGGTCCCGGCACCGGCAACGGGATGGTGGGAGCCATCGTGGCCATCCCCTTGGGGCTGATCGCCGTGGCCCTCGGCAGGCGCGCTCTCGCCCGCTCCCGGCGCACCGAGGGGAGTGCCGGGAGCGTCGGACACGAGCGGGAGTTCGGGTCCACCTCATAAGCACCGCGGGGGCTACGCTGACGGTCCGCCCGGACATGTGAGTTCGGGGCGACACCCCACTCGTGCAGGTGAGCGGTTCAGGACGCCCGGCGGGCGCTGATGGCCTGGCGTATGACGTAGGCGGCGATGCCGGCGGCGAGGACCATGGTTCCCCACGCGACGGAGGCGGCGGGCAGGGTGAAGGCCAGCAGCAGGCAGCCTGCCAGGCCGAGCGCGGGGACGAGGCGGGGCGGGCGGTTCTCGTCCGGCGTGAGCGTCCAGGCGGAGGCGTTGGCGACGGCGTAGTAGAGCAGGACACCGAAGGAGGAGAAGCCGATCGCGCCGCGTACATCGGCGGTGGCGGCGAGCATCGCGACGACGGCGCCCACCAGGAGTTCGGCGCGGTGCGGCACCTGGAAGCGCGGATGAACGGCGGCCAGGACGTGGGGCAGGTGCCGGTCGCGGGCCATCGCCAGGGTGGTGCGGGAGACCCCAAGGATCAGGGCGAGCAGGGAGCCGAGCGCGGCGACGGCCGCCCCGACCCGCACGACGGGTGCCAACCAGTCCGCCCCCGCGGCCCGCACCGCTTCCGACAACGGCGCGGACGCCTCGCCCAGCCCACGGGGGCCGAGCACCGTCAGGACGGCGAGGGCCACGGCCGCGTACACGATCAGGGTGAGGCCGAGGGCGAGCGGGATGGCGCGGGGGATGGTGCGCGCGGGGTCGCGGACTTCCTCGCCGAGGGTGGCGATGCGGGCGTACCCGGCGAAGGCGAAGAACAGCAGCCCCGCCGCCTGCAGCACGCCCGTGACGGTGGCATCGGAGCCGACATCAAGCCGGGCCGCGTCCGCCGTCGGCGAGGTGAGGCCGGCGACCACGACCGCCGCCAGCACCGCCAGCGCGACGGCGACGATCGCCCGGGTCAGCCACACCGACTTTTGGATCCCGGCGTAGTTGACGGCGGTCAGCGCCACTACCGCGGCGACCGCTACCGCGTGGGCGTGGTCGGGCCACACGTACGAGCCGACGGTCAGCGCCATCGCCGCGCAGGAGGCGGTCTTGCCGATCACGAAGGCCCAGCCGGCCAGGTAGCCCCAGAAGTCGCCGAGGCGTTCGCGGCCGTAGACGTAGGTGCCGCCGGAGGCCGGATAGCGGGCGGCCAGCCGGGCGGAGGAGGTGGCGTTGCAGTAGGCCACCACCGCGGCCACAGCGAGAGCGACCAGCAGCCCGGAGCCGGCCGCGCGGGCGGCCGGGGCGAGCGCCGCGAAGATGCCCGCGCCGATCATCGAGCCCAGTCCGATGAGGACGGCGTCGCCGACGCCGAGCCGCCGCTGGAGCTGAGGTGACGCGGTCTGGGCGGGCTGACTCATGACGTGCCTCCGTCTTCCGGCGTGGAGCGTCGGAACTCCCGGCAGTAAGGTACATCAATTCTGTTTGATGTATTTTGGCTTTATGAGGCCCTCGGATCCTGCCGCCCCGGCGTTCGTGCAGCTGGCCGCCCACTCGCTGCGATGGAAGCTGCTGACCGAGCTGGCCGCGAGTGACTACCGGGTTCGTGAACTGGTGGAGCGGGTCGGCCAGCCGCAGAACCTGGTCTCCTACCATCTGCGGCTGCTGCGCGACGGCGGGCTGGTCACTGCCCGCCGCAGCAGCTTCGACGCTCGGGACAGCTACTACCACCTGGACCTGCAGCAGTGCGCTCACTCGCTCGCCGACGCGGGTACCGCCCTGCACCCGGCGCTGGGTGTCGCCTCCACCCCACCGCGGCCGCCCACGCCGTCACCGGCGAGACGACCCGCCGTCCTGTTCGCCTGCACCGGCAACAGCGCCCGCTCACCGATCGCCGAGGCGCTGCTGCGCCACCGCGCCGAAGGTCGGGTCGACGTGGCCAGCGCGGGCAGTCACCCCAAACCCCGGATCCATTCCGACGCCGTACAGGTCCTGCGTGAGCAGCACGGCACCGACATCTCCGGGCAGCGTCCACGACACCTGGACACCCTGCTCGGCCGCCGGTTCGACTACGTGATCAGCCTGTGCGACAAGGTCCGCGAAGTCTGCCCCGACTTCGGCGACCACCCTCGGCTGGTCCACTGGAGCATCCCCGACCCCACCGCAGCCAGTGGCCCCGGCCCGGTCGGCTACCCCGCCTTCGTCCGCACGGCAGCAGAGATCGACACCCGCATCCGCCACCTGTTGCCGCTGCTCATCTCCACGCCACAGGAGGTTCAGCCGTGACCACCCCCGAGCAGTTCGCCAGCGTCCGCTACCTCGTCGACGACGTCCAGGCCGCCATCGACTTCTACACCACCCACCTGGGCTTCACCCTCCGCAGCCACCCCGCCCCCGCCTTCGCCGACGTGACCCGCGGGCCGCTCCGGCTGCTGCTGTCCGGCCCGGCCACTTCCGGCGCCCGCGCCACCCCCAGCGGCCTCGGCGCCGGAGGCAACCGCATCCACCTGACCGTCGACGACCTCGACACCGAGATCGTCCGGCTGCGTGACGCTGGACTCACCTTCCGCAGCGACGTGGTCTCGGGTCCCGGGGGGCGTCAGATCCTGCTCACCGACCCCGCCGGCAACCTCATCGAACTATTCGAACCCACCCGCTGACCCAGAGTTGTTCAGGGGCCCACCAGGAGGGCCGCAGCCACGTCGGTCTGACGGGTCGCAACGCCGTCGACCTGAGGCTCGAACGGAGAACGGGGCAAGCGCGGTCTCGCCGCCGTCGATGTCCCAGAGCGAGTTCTGCGGCAGCCGCCCCAGCGTCCAGCCGGTTGCGCGTGCCCGGCCCAGGCCGAGGAGTTCGGTGAGCAGATCGAAGCGGCGTCGCACCACGCGCAGAGTGCCGCCCTTCGCGACGAAGTCGTCCACCTGCTCGCTCAGCCCAGGAGTTCACGCACCAGTGCCCGGCACCACCACTGCTCCACCCGGTCGGGCGACCACCCGCGTTCGCCGGTCAGCACGGCGTACACATCGATGTTGCACAGCGCCGCGTAGACGTCGACCGCGGACGACACGTCGAGGTCGGGGCGCAGGACGCCGGCCGGCCAGGAGGAGAAGACCTGCACCCTGGTCCGGTCGCCGCGGATGCGGCTGTCGTGGTACAGCGTGGCCAGCTCCGGTTCGGAGCGGCCCGCTTCCCGGATGAGCGTGATGATGTCGCCGGCGCGCTCGTACAGGCGCCGGTCGTAGCCGGCCATCGCGGCGAGTTGCCGGGCAGGGTCCGTCGCGGGTGACTCCAGTTCTACGACCAACTGCGGCACATCGGCCGAGAGGTCGGCCGCGTCGGCCAGCGCCCGGGTGAGTCCCGACTTGTTCCCGTACGCCGCGTAGACGGTCGGCACGGACACCCCCGCCTCGCGCGCCACGTCCCGCACCGTCGTCGCCGCCCACCCGTGCGAGACGAACAGCCGCAGCGCGGCACGGGCGATGTCGGCGCGGGTCTGCTGTGCCTGCGCCGTCCGGCGCAGTGAGTCGTACTGTCGCCGACCCGGCCCCTCGCTCATGTCCTGCCCCTCCCCAACATTAACTTGACGATACTTATAATCAATATATGTTACGTAACCAGCCGGGAACCTCCCCGGCCGCCACGAGTTTCGCCCGGGTCAGCGGCCTCGCCGCTCTGGGCTTCGCCTTCCTCATCGTCGTCGGGAACGTGGTCCTGGTCCCGGCCGGTCTGCCGCGCACGGGCGCCGGCATCGGGGAGGTGGACGGGTTCTTCCGCGCGCACGGGGACCTGGTCGGCATCGGCTCCGCGCTCACGCCGGCGGCCTGGGTCCTGGCCACGTTGTTCGGTGCGGGGGCGGTCCGTGTGCTGTGGCAGTCCGAGCGGGACCGGGGCGAGGCATGGGCCCTCCTCGGATTCGCCGGGCTCATCCTGCAGAACGCCGTCTTCACCGTGGTCATCGCGATCCGGCTGGCACTGGCGTCGACGGCCGCGGACGGCGTCGGCGCGGCCGCGAGTCTGTGGGCCCTCCACGACACCCTGTTCACCCTCAACGGCACCTTCCTGGCCCTGGCGCTTGTCGGACTGTCCCTCGCCGGCATGCGCGGCGGGCTGATCCGGCCGTGGCACGGCAGGTGGGGGCTGCTGTCAGCCGCGCTGCTGTTCGGTTCGGCCGTACTCACCCCGCTGGTCGTCGACCACGTCGGCCCCTTCGGCATCCTCGGCCTCGCCGGTTGGCTGATGTGGGTGGTGTGGGTCGTCGTGTACGGCGTCGTGCTGATGCGTCCCGCAGCGACCTCGCAGCCGCCAACCGGCCCTTGACCGGCGGCCGTTCAGTCCGTTCGGTCCATGGGAGCCTTGCCCTGATCATGATCGGCTTCACGAGCTCGGAGGACACTGCATGACCATCAACCGGCCGGGGCTGCCAGGTGACCTGCCGTCGGCGGAGGTGCTGTGGGCGCGCTGGGCGCTCGTCGCCTCGCTGGAGGCCACCACGGAGGACGAGCAGCAGGCCCATCACCGCACGGGGATCTGGGTGGACGACGCGGGTCTCCATCTGGACGACTCCGGCTGCACGTGGTGGGGCTTCGCACAGCGGGGCGAGGGGCGGTACGTACTCTTCGGCGAGGACGAGTCGAGTGGCGTCAAGTGGCACGAGCCGCCGGTCGACATGCTTGCCGGCGCCCCCGACTGGCTCCCGCACGAGCAGTTGCAGGACCTGCTGATCGGCTATGAACTGGGTTGCGTCTACTGGTACGAAGACGGTGCCTGGGCCCGGGCTCCGTACCCCGCCACCCTGGACGACGACGGCCTCGACTGCGGTATGAGCCGCTTCGCCGACAGGAAGGACGTGCTGAGCGTGATCGCCGACGAGGACCACGGCACCATGCCGGCACACGACGCCGAGACCCTGCTGGCCCACGCTGAGGGCTACCGGCTGACGCCGGAGCTTCTGCTGTCCCTCGTCACCGAGCCCGACTGGCGCCGGCTGGACCGGCCGGCCATGACCAGGGCGCTGGCGCGCGCGGGCCTGCACCGGCCGTGATCCCGCCGGGCCCGGCGGGGCAGTGGCAGTATCCGTCTTCCGTCTGGGGACCGGGCGCGATCTCCAGACGGAAGAAGCAGAATGCCTCGACGGGGACGTCGGCCGGCGCGGCCGCCATCTTCAACTGCTGGGCCACGAGGGCCGCCTCGCCGGTCTTGCCCATCCGAGCAGGAGAGCTGAACACGCCCCTCCCCGTGCCGCTGAGGCACACACCGCCGTCGGGCGCTGCCTGATCTAGCAGTTCGGGTTCCAGACCGGGCAGGTCGCTGGAGCCGGGGCGGGCTCGACTGCAACAACGGTGGGTGAGCTGACCAGCAGTGCACCCGAGGCCAGCACCAGGGCTGCCATCATTTGGGTGGCGCGGGTCGCCTCCGTAAGTCTTTCGGGGGTTACGCGGCTGGGGCGAGTGCGGCAGGTTGATGCTCGCGGTCGGTGGGTTGTTGGGAGTTGCGCTCTATCTGTTCGTGTCGCTCGATCCGGGCCAGCAGGTCCTCGAGGTCGGCCAGGGTGAACTCCATCGGAAGGGCCGAGCGGTCTCGTTGTAACGCCGCGGGCTGGCCATCCACACCCCCAGTAGCGGCGGTTATGAGCCGACGCCGGTCTGGTCCACCGGCGCCCTACGGGAAGCCTCGGACGTGATCTAGATCGCCAACACCGACTCCTGATCGGCGACGCACAAGCAGCCTTGGCCCCTCAACTCCTGAGGAACTCTCGGCGGGGACCACTCAGCGGGTCAGTCTCAGCAGGTAGCTGATGTCTCGGTCGAAGGTGACCTCGCGCAGGATCGTGGTCGGTCGCCCGTCCTGCATGCGCCAGATGAACGTGTAGAGCACCGGCTCGCCGTCCTTGACTCGCCGCATCACGATCGCGGCCTGGCCGCCGAGGTCGGTGGTGGCCGGGAAGGTCACGTCGTCGACGGACTCACCGATCCGCTGTCCCTGCTCGCGCAGCGCCCGGAAGCGGGCCATGAACTGGTCCTTGGTCAGGGTGATCGCTTGTCCTGCCTGGTCGACCCGTACGTTCTCGAATTCGGGGTCGTAGAGCCGGTCCAGCGCGTCAATGTCCATGGCCAGCCCGGCCTTGATATAGGTCCACATGCTGTCCACGAGTGCCTGATTCATGACATCGCCTCTCTATAACGCCGTTACATTGGGAGCTAATATAACAGCGTTATAGGATTGTCGCCATGGATGCAGAGACGATCGTCAGCGAGGGCTTGGCGCTGCTGAAGCGGGAAGGGCTGTCCGGGGTGACCTTCCGCAAGCTCACCGCCAGCTTGCAGGTCAAGGCCCCGGCCATCTACTGGCGGTTCCAGGACAAGCGGGAGCTGCTGGAAGCCATGGCCGAGGCGATGCTGCGGGACGAGTTCGGCGAGCTGGAGCCGATGCCGCCCGGCCAGGCCTGGCAGTCGTGGCTGAGCGAGGTGCTGCGCCGCCTGCGCCGGGCGATGCTCGCCTACCCCGACGGCGCCCGGATCGTGGCCGGCGCCCGGCCGCCGCATACGCCCACGCTCGCGCGCATCCCCGAATACGGCCTGCGCGCGCTGGAAGACAGCGGGCTGTCCCTGCCGGAGGCGGCCACCGTCGTCTACACCGCCGTCCACTACGCCTTCGGCCATGTCATCGAGGAGCAGGACTCGGCCGACGCCCAACCCACCGAGGAGTTCGCGCTGGCCTACCCGACGGTGGCCCGCGTGATGCACGAGGGCCGCCGCGTCGGTCTGACCGCCGACGACGTCTTCGACGCAGGCCTGTCCCTCATCATCGGGAACCGGTGATCAAGCGGAGATCCCGGATCGAGCGACACGAACAGAAGAGCGCAACTCCCAACAGCCCGCCGACTGCGAGCATCAGCCTGCCGCACTTCGCGGCTACCGGCGGGACCGCGCGGGCAGCTTGGACATCCAGCTCGGCAGCCAATGCATGACGGCCACCGTCGCAGCCAAGCTACCGAGTGTCACGAGGAATGCCCCTGGATAGAGGTGGTTCACCCAGCATGGCTGCCACTCGCTGTGACAGGCGGCCGAGGAGCTCTTTCCGGGGATCGCGCGGGATGCGGCCAAGGCGCTCACCAGGGCCACTGCCGCGTACACGATGCCGGCCACGACCCACCGGGGCGAGTACTTGCTCCCATCCGAGTAGACCCGGCGGAAGGAGCGCTTGGCGGCCGTGAACGAGATCGGGAGCAGCACGCCGACGGTGGCGCCGAATCCGATGCCGGACCCCGGCCAGTACGCGGACAGATTCCACAGCTCATCACCGAGCCACAGCGACAGCGCAAGAAAACCGCCGAGGGCTACGAGCACGGTTGCCTGCTTGGCGTTCTTCTTCCAGCTCGTGCTGGGCGCCGAACGCTTCATCAGCAGTCCTCTCGTTGGTCTTGCGTGCGGGTGCGTGCAGCCAATAGTCCGGCGGCCGGAGGCCGCGTGGTCGCCGCTGCTACTTGCTGGGCGTCACACTTTCGCGTGTGATGAGGCAGAAGGGGTGTCCAACTGGGTCGGCGTACACGCGGTAGCCGATCGGCTTGTCCGATCCTTCAAGCAACGTGGCGCCCAGGGCGAGTACCTTCGCCTCTGCCACGTCCAGGTCATCGACCATCACATCAACATGCATCTGGGCCGGACGATCGGGGTCGGGCCACAGGGGCGGCCGGAAACCGCCGACACGCTGAAAGGTCACGATCTCCGTGCCCGTCGTGTTCGCGAGCACCACATAGTCAGACGAGTCCTCCACCCGCGGCAGCGACAGCAGGCTCTCGTAGAAGCTCGCGAGCTCAGATGGGGCAGGGCAGTCAATGACGAGAGAGAACAAGCGTCCGATCATGTTGATCACACTATGCCGCGCACGGAGCAAGAGGGATATGCGCATGCCTGACCGCTCCGCCGCCCAGTGTGAACGCCGCGGCGGCGCCCGCCGCTGCCCGGCTCTGTGAGGAACCCGACGGAGGGGGCAGCCAGTTCGGGGTGACGTAGCCGGGTGGACACGTGCTCCTGTTCACGAGGTGAGACGTGATGGTCCCGCAGGCAGTCGCTGCTGCTGCACGAGCGGGCCGCCCACGAGCTGCGGGCCTTGTGTCAGGGCATCATTCACGAGGCTGACGCCGCACGTCGCATCGCCCGCTTCCCATACCGCCCACGACCTCGGCGGTGCCTTGGCCCTCGCCCGTCTCCTGGTCTTGGCCGACTGGGGGGAAGGCGCTCATTTCTGGCTCGAGTTCGCCGCCGGCGGCGGCCAGGCCACCGGCGCCATCTGCCTCTGCCTCATGCGCCTGCGCCGTGGCGAATGGCGGGACACTAAGTACTGGGCCCGGCAGATCGAAGGGCTCGAACGCGAACCCTGCCAGTACGCGCCCGTACCGCACGAGGTCGTCGACACCACCACCAGCGCCGCCGGGCCCGATGGCCCAGCCCAACACCGACCTCGCCCACCAACTCCAAGACCTCGTCGCCACCGGCCACTAGGCCTGCAACCGCGGGAGCGACCACAGGTCAC
>NZ_JBHUQX010000370.1:0-9656 GCF_042674225.1 Streptomyces sp. NPDC056948 | reverse complement strand
GGATTTGAACCTGCGACCCCTTGACCCCCAGTCAAGTGCGCTACCAAGCTGCGCCACGTCCCGTTGCCCGTCTGACCTGGGGGTTCCCCCGGCCGAACGCGCAGGGAAACAATACCGCACTCGCGCCGGTGATCGCGCATCCGTTTCCGGGGGCCGACCCTCCCGGGGACATCACTCCGCCGTCGGGAGTCCCAGCCGGGGATGCGCCTCCAGGAGCCGGTTCGGGGCCGCCTGGCGCCAGGAGTCGCCGAGGATGTCCCGCAGTTCGTCCTCGCCCTCCAGCGCGTCGAGCCGGGCCCGCACCCAGGCGAACGACGCCTCGTGGTCGGCGATCCAGAATTTCTTCGGCTCGGCGAGCACCAGTTCGTCCCGCTCCACTTTGGGGCAGCGCACGGCGACGGACGTCTCTTCCTCCGGCAAGGTCGCGAACATCTTTCCCGCGACCCGGAACGTGGGCATGCTCCAGGCGATCTTCTCCGTCGTGTCCGGGAAGGAGAGGGCGATACGTCGTACGTCTTCGGCATCCGGCATGGCAGGCACGGTAGCCGCTCCCACTGACAATCACCTGGTGAGAGCGACTGCCGGAACGCGCTTGTAGTAGATCGTCGTCGGGCGGAGCACTCCGTCGGGGCTCGCCGCGTAGTCGGGGATCGCACCGATCGCGGTCCAGCCTGCGGACCGGTACAGCCGCTCGGCGGGGCTGCCGGTCTCCGTGTCCAGGTGCAGGAGGGTGACCCCGGCCGCCGCGGCGGCGTCCTCCGCCGTCGCCAGGAGCCTGCGGCCGAGGCCGCGTCCGCGGGCGTCCGGGTCCACCATGAGCTTGACGAGTTCGGCGCGGTGACGGCTGTTGACCTTGCCGGGGAAGGCGAGGCTCACGGTGCCCAGCACCCGGTCCCCGTCGTACGCCGCCCACACGACGAGCCGGCCCGCCGCCACGTCGGCGGCCCGCTCCTCCCACCAGGCGAGAGCCTCCGCGCGGTCGAGCGGGGCGAGGAAGCCGACCGAGGCACCGGCGTCGACGGTGTCGGCCAGCAGGCTGGCCAACTCCCCGACTGTCTTGCGGAGTCGAGCTTCTTCGAGACGGTTGACGATCACGGCCGCACCACCGCCAGCAGATACCGCACGCCCTCGGGAGCGTCACACCGGAACCGGGTCGGCCCCCACACGCGCATGCGCAGGCAGTCGCCGGTGCCGAGGTGGTGTTCGGTGTCCTGCGCGGTCACGTCGAGGGCGCCTTCCAGCACCCAGATGTGCTGCTCGAGACCGGCGACGGGCGGACGGTCGTAGGCGATGTCGGCGCCGGGCGAGAGGCGGGCCTCGACGAGTTCGCCGCGCAGGGCGGAGTGCGGCGGGGACACGGACCGCCGTACGAAACCGGAGGCCTGGTCCTGCCACAGGGGCTGGTCGGCCGCCCGCACCACGGGTGCCGGCTCGGCCTCGACCTCGCTGAGCAACTGGGACATGGTCCGCCCGTAGACGGCGCACAGACGGTTCAGCAGCGAGGCCGTGGGGCTGATCTCCGCCCGCTCGGCCCGGGACAGGGTGGACCGGCTCACTCCGCTGCGGTCGGCCAACTCGCCCAGGGACCAGCCGTGTTCGGCCCGCAGCTCGGCCAGGCGGACGCCCAGCCGGGTGTCGACCGGGTCCGCACCATCGTCGTCGTTTCTCACATTCGGGACGCTATCCCGGATATGAGACACCGAGGTTTCGCAGTCCTCACACCGGCAGCGGCTGCGCCTGGGCCGCCGCACCGAGCGCGTCCAGCACCGGGCTGATCAGGGGATGCTCCTCGGCTCCCCGGCGTACGGCGGCGAAGACCCGCCGGGTGGGGGCCGTGCCGTCGACGGGGCGGACGACCACGCCCGTGAGGTCCATGCCGCGCAGCGCCGAACGCGGTACCAGGGCGACGCCGGCGTCGGCGGAGGCGAGGGCGACGACCGCGCGGAAATCGTCCGAGGAGTGCTCCATGCGGGGCTGGAAGCCGGCGGTCTCGCAGGCCAGGACCACCACGTCGTGGCAGGGGTTGCCGGGGTACGGGCCGATCCAGGGGTCCTTGGCCAGTTCGGCGAGCGGGACCTCCGGCGCGCCGGCCAGGCGGTGGGTGACAGGCACGACCGCGTCGAAGGGCTCGGCGTACAGCGGGACGTGGGCCAGTCGCGGATCGTCGGCGGCCGGGGCCCCGCGGTACTCGACGGCGACGGCGACATCGACCTGCCGGTCCAGCACCATCGGCAGGCTGGCGTCGCCCTCGGCGTCCTGGACGCGGATGCGGATCCCGGGCGCGGACTCGGCGAGCCGGGCCACCGCGGGCGCCACGACCAGGGCGATGCCGGTAGCGAAGGAGGCGACCGTGACGGTGCCCGCCGCTCCCGAGCTGTACGCGGCCAGCTCGGCCTCGGCCCGCTCCAGCTGGGCGAGGACCGCGTTGGTGTGGTTGAGCAGGATCTCGCCGGCGGGGGTGAGCCGTACGCCCTTGGCGCCGCGCTCGACGAGCCGGTGTCCGGTCTCCTGCTCCAGCGCGGCGAGCTGCTGGGACACGGCCGACGGGGTGAGGTACAGCGCGGCGGCAGCCGCCGTCACCGTACGGTGGTCCGCCACCGCACGGAGGATGTGGAGCCGCCGCGCTTCGATCATGCGATCGATTGTCTCAAATGCACCGCTCAGACCTGCTCGGCGTCCAGCTCGGCCCGCGCCGCCACGAACGCGTCCACCGCGCGGTTGACGTCCTCCGTCGAGTGCGCGGCCGACAGCTGTACCCGGATCCGGGCCTGCCCCTGCGGCACGACCGGGTAGGAGAAGCCGATCACGTACACGCCGCGCTCCAGCAGCAGCTCCGCGAGGCGGCCCGCCTTGGTCGCGTCGCCGATCATCACGGGCGCGATGGCGTGGTCGCCGGGGAGGATCTCGAAGCCCTCCTCGGTCATGCGGCCGCGGAAGAGGGCGGTGTTCTCGGCGAGCCGGACGCGCAGGTCGTCCGCGGACTCCAGCAGGTCGATGACCTTCAGGGAGGCCGCCGCGATCACCGGGGCGAGCGTGTTGGAGAAGAGATACGGCCGGGAGCGCTGGCGCAGCAGGGCGACGATCTCGGCGCGGGCCGCCACATAGCCGCCGGACGCGCCGCCGAGGGCCTTGCCGAGGGTGCCGGTGATGATGTCGACGCGGTCCATGACGCCGTGCAGCTCGGGCGTGCCGCGCCCGCCGGGACCGACGAAACCGACGGCGTGCGAGTCGTCGACCATGACCATCGCGTCGTAGCGGTCGGCCAGGTCGCAGATCTCGCGCAGCGGCGCCACATAGCCGTCCATGGAGAAGACGCCGTCGGTGACGATCAGCCGGCGACGCGCGTCGGACGCCTCCTTCAGCCGGGCCTCCAGCTCGGCCAGGTCACGGTTGGCGTAGCGCAGGCGGCGGGCCTTGGACAGCCGGATGCCGTCGATGATCGACGCGTGGTTGAGCGCGTCGGAGATGACCGCGTCCTCCGGGCCGAGCAGCGTCTCGAACACACCGCCGTTGGCGTCGAAGCAGGAGGAGTACAGGATCGTGTCCTCCTGGCCGAGGAACGCCGACAGCCGCGCCTCGAGTTCCTTGTGCACCTCCTGCGTACCGCAGATGAAGCGGACGGAGGCCATGCCGTAGCCCCAGCGGTCCAGGGCCTCGTGGGCGGCGGCGACGACCTCGGGGTGGTCGGCGAGGCCGAGGTAGTTGTTGGCGCAGAAGTTGAGGACCTCGCCGGGGCGGCCGCCCGCGGTGACGTTCACGGTGGCGGACTGCGGGGTGCCGATCACGCGCTCGGGCTTGTGCAGGCCGGCGGCGCGGATCTCGTCGAGGGCGGCGCGCAGGTCGTCGCGCACGGAGTCGAACATGAGAGGGGCTCCTAAAGTGCTTGCGGGACAGGGGGTTACGCGGTCCAGTCGAGGATGACCTTGCCGCCGCGGCCGCTCGCCGCGTCGGCGAACGCCGCCTCGAAGTCGCGGTAGCCGTACCGGCCGGTGATGACGGGCGCGAGGTCGAGGCCGCCCTCGAGCAGTACGGACATCGCGTACCAGGTCTCGAACATCTCGCGGCCGTAGATGCCCTTGACGGTGATCATCGAGGTGACGATCCGGGCCCAGTCGACGGGGAACTCCTCGGCGGGCAGGCCGAGCATCGCGATCCGGCCGCCGTGCGTCATGTTGGCGATCATGTCGCGCATGGCCTCGGGGCGGCCGGACATCTCCAGGCCGATGTCGAAGCCCTCGCGCAGACCGAGCGCGCGCTGCCCGTCGGCGATGGTGGCGCCGGAGACATCGAGCGCGAGGCTCACCCCGACCTTGCGGGCCAGCTCCAGCCGCTCCGGGCTGACGTCGGTGATCACGACGTTGCGGGCGCCGGCGTGCCTGGCCACGGCCGCGGCCATCAGACCGATGGGACCCGCGCCGGTGATCAGGACGTCCTCGCCGACGAGCGGGAACGACAGGGCGGTGTGCACGGCGTTGCCGAACGGGTCGAAGATCGCGGCCACGTCGAGGTCGACGGGCACCCGGTGCACCCAGACGTTGGCGGCGGGCAGCGCCACGTACTCGGCGAACGCCCCGTCCCTGCCCACACCCAGCCCCACGGTGGCCCGGCACAGATGACGGCGGCCCGCCTGGCAGTTGCGGCACTTGCCACACACCAGATGGCCCTCGCCGCTCACTCGGTCGCCGATGCCGATGTCGGTGACGTCCCGTCCGGTCTCGACGACCTCGCCGACGAACTCGTGCCCGAGCACGAGCGGGGTGCTGATGGCCTGCCGCGCCCAGCCGTCCCAGGCTCTGATGTGCAGGTCGGTGCCGCAGATACCGGTGCGCAGCACCTTGATCAGTACGTCGCCGGGCCCGACGGCGGGCTCCGGGACGTCCGTGAGCCACAGCCCGGGCTCCGCCTTCTCTTTGACCAGCGCCTTCACCGCTATGGCTCCTGTGGGTGAGTCCCGGCTCCGGACATGCCGAAGAAGCCCCTGGGCCGGGAGAGGAGTGGGATCGCACTGCAATCTGCCGTACGGCGGCCGCACCGGTCCATCGAGGATTTCTTAAGCGCCGCCTCAGCTTTCCTTCACGCCCTCGGGGGCGCCACGGAAACCCGGGCGTTCAGTACGGCAGCGAGCCGTCCAGACCCTCCAGCCGCAGGACCAGGTGCGCGGCGTGTTCCTTGATGGCCGTGAGGCCCGGCTTCCCCCAGGGCCTCGGCTCGACGTCGGCGACACTGACCGTGCCCAGAACCAGCCCCGTGCCGTCGAGGAGCGGTGCCCCCAGATAGGTGCGGATACCGAACTCGTCGACCACCGGATTGCCCGCGAACCGCGGATAGTCGCGGACGTCCTCCAGGACCAGGGCCTTGCGTCGCGCCACCACATGGGGGCAGAAGCCATGGTCGCGGGGCAGGGCACGGCCCACCTGTGGGCTGGTGCCGTCGCCGCGCACCACCGGCGCGACAGCCGGGACGTACAGGCCGGCGTAGAACTGCCGCTGCTCGTCGGGGAAGTTGACCATGGCGTACGGCGCCCCGGTGAGTTCGGCGAGGCTTCGTGCGAAGGCGTCGAGTGCGGGTTCGGGGCGCTCCCCCAGACCCAACCGGCGCAGTCGGTGGGTGCGGGCGGGGGCCTCCTTGTCCTCGGGGGTGAGCAGCAGACGACCGGCCGGGCGCGGCGGGTCGTAGCTCATGGGCGTACTCGCGAAGTGTGGGCATGCGTCATACAGGGGCTCCGTGGCAGGTGTTATGGGGTCACATGTGGGCGCCGTACCCCGTCGTGGGGGCCGGGGTGTGGGCGATGAGGTGGCGCACGAGGGTCAGCAGGGTCCGGACCCCGGAGCTGGAGATCCGGGCGTCGCAGCACACGACGGGGACGTCCTCGGTCAGGTCGAGGGCCGCGCGCACCTCCTCGGGGTCGTAGCGATGGGAACCGTCGAACTCGTTGACGGCGATGATGAAGCCGAGGCCGCGCTGTTCGAAGAAGTCGACCGCCGCGAAACACTCCTCCAGGCGGCGGGTGTCGGCGAGGATGACCGCCCCGAGAGCGCCCTCGCACAGCTCGTCCCACATGAACCAGAACCGTTCCTGGCCGGGTGTGCCGAACAGGTACAGCACATGTGCGGGGTCGAGGGTGATGCGGCCGAAGTCCATGGCCACGGTCGTCTCGACCTTGTTCTCGATGCCGTCGAGGTTGTCGGTCGCGGCACTGACGGTGGTGAGAAGCTCCTCTGTACTGAGCGGCGCGATCTCGCTGACCGCGCCGACGAAGGTCGTCTTGCCCACACCGAACCCGCCCGCGACCAGGATCTTGAGCGCGGTGGGGAACGGATCGGCGCTGCCGCGCGGTCCGTCGGCGTAGTCAGAGCTGTCGTCGTAGTCCATCGAGCACTGCCTCCAGAAGAGCCCGGTCCGTCGGGTTGTGGTAGAACGCGGGGGGTTTGGTGGTCAGCGCCCCGCAGTCCACGAGGTCTGCCAGCAGCACCTTGGTGACGGCCACCGGCAGTTTCAGATGGGCGGCGACCTCGGCGACCGCGACGGGCGCGCGGCACAGGTCGAGCGCCTGTGTGTGCTCGGGGCCGAGGTAGCCGAGGGGGGTCGCCCCGGTGGCCATCAGCTGCGACATGAGGTCGAGCGCGACGGTGGGACGGGTGCGGCCGTTGCTGACGGTGAACGGGCGCACCAGCCGCCCGGCCGCGTCGTCGAGCCAGGGCCCGTCACCGGCCGCCGTCACGGTCAAGGCCTCATCGCCGGGGATTCGACGGACTGCTGCCGGGGAGCGGTGACCAGGTAGGGGCGAACGCTCTTGACGAGCATCGCCATCTCGTAGCCGAGCACGGCCGCGTCGGCCTCCCGGCCGGCGAGCACGGCCAGGCAGGTGCCGGAGCCGGCGGTGGTGACGAACAGCAGGGTCGAGTCGAGTTCGACGACGACCTGCCGTACGTCACCGCCGTCGCCGAAGCGGACACCGGCGCTGCGGCCGAGGGAGTACAGGCCGGAGGCCAGGGCGGCCATGTGGTCGGCGCTGTCCGGGTCGAGGCCGTGCACGGACTTCACGAGCCCGTCGCAGGACAGGAGCACGGCGGCGTTCGTGTGCGGTACGCGCTGCACGAGGCCGCTCATCAGCCAGTCGAGATCGGATACCTGCGCGGTCGGCGCATCGCTCGCCATGGTGGATCGACTCCTTGGGGTACGAAGGTCTGCGGGAGCGCTGGGAGTGGGGGTGGAAACGGGAGTGGTCATCCGGCGGGTGCGCTCCCGTCCCGCCGGGCGGTGGTGCTGTGGTCGGTGTGCACCGGCTCCAGGTGTGCCGGCTCGATGTGCGTCGGCTGCTCCCTGTCGCCCCGGCCCATGTCCCCTGACTCCATGTGCTGTTGCGCCTCGGCGAGGCCGATGCCGCGCTGGAAGGCCGCCATCAGACCGGGGTCGTGGCCGACGAGGTACTCGGGGTCCTGGCGCGGCGTGGGACCGTCGCGCAACTGGGGTGCGATGTGCTCCTGGGCGCGGCGGCGGGGCAGTTGGGGTTTGCCCATGGTGCCGCGCACGGTGCCGTTGCGGGGAGTGGGCGGCTCGGTCACGTTCCCGGCGAGGACGCGCCGGTCGTCCGGGCTGATCCCGGGCCGTGCCTCGGCCGGGGTGGGGCGCTCCCGACGGGTCCCGCGCACGGGCAGGGGCGCGGGGCTGCCGTTCGTCGGCGTTCCGCCCAAGTCCGGTCCGGCGTCCCGCTGGTGCGCTCGGGACGCGGCAGACGCGGAGGGCGGGACCGGCTGCCGTGCCTCGGACGCGACACCCGACACGGACGAGAATCCGTACACCGTCGAGGACCCTGACGCGGGCGCGGATCCGGAGTCGGTCGAGCCTCCAGGGCCGACCTCGCCGGACACTGTCCGGGCTCCCGCCTCGGGCAGCGTCCCGGCACCGGCACCGGACTGCCCGCCCTCCGGCTGCCCAGCGCCCTCCGACGCCCCCGCCTCCGCCCCCAGCAGCGCCTGCGGCACGACGAGCACCGCCTGCACTCCGCCGTAGATGTTGGTCTGGAGGCGGACGTTGATCCCGTGCCGCCGGGCGAGCTGTGAGACCACGAACAGGCCGATGCGTCCGTCCGCGAGGAGCCGGGCGACGTTCACCTGGTCCGGGTCGGCCAGCAGGGCGTTCATCCGCGTCTGCTCCTCGACGGGCATGCCGAGTCCGCGGTCCTCGACCTCGACGGCGAGCCCGGAGGTGACGAGGTTGGCGCGCAGCAGCACCTGGGTCTGCGGGGCGGAGAACACCGTGGCGTTCTCGACGAGTTCGGCCAGGAGGTGGATGACGTCGGCGACGGCGTGGCCGCGCAGGGTGCCGTCGATCGGCGGCACGAGTTTGACCCGCGAGTACTGCTCGACCTCGGCGATGGCCGAGCGCAGCACCTCGGTCATGGAGACCGGGTTGCTCCACTGGCGGCGGGAGACCGCCCCGCCGAGCACGGCGAGGTTCTCGGCGTGCCGGCGGATGCGGGTGGCGAGGTGGTCGACGTGGAAGAGCCCCTTGAGCAGCTCGGGGTCCTCCATCTCGTTCTCCAGCTCGTCGAGGATGGAGATCTCGCGGTGCACCAGTGACTGCAGGCGTCGGGCGAGGTTGACGAACACCTCGAGCTTCTGTTCGCTGCCCGCCTGGCTGGAGAGCTGCGCGGCCTCGACGACGGCGGTGAGGGCGCCGTCGTGCGCACGGGTCAGGTCGGCGGCGAGGAAGTCGAAGTCGTCGGCGTCCTCGGCGGGACCGCCGCGCTGATCGTCGGGAGCGTGCTGCGGCGGGCCGTCGCCGCGGCGCAGCGTCTCGACCAGGCCGCGCAGGTCGGCCTCACGCCGCGCGGTGGCGCGGCGCAGGACACCGATGCGGTCGTGCACGGACCGGGCGGCCCGGTTGGCGGCCACCGCGGCGACGACGATGCCGACGAGGGTCACCGAGACCGCCCCGGCGAGCACGGCCCACAGCGTCAGGCCCGGCCGCGCTCCGGTGGACCGGACGGTGAAAAGGACGGCGGCACAGCCGCTGAGGGCGACGGCGACGGGCGGCAGCACCGCGAGACGCAGTAGCTGGGGCCGTATGTGGGTCTCGGGCAGCGCGGGTGCGGTGCGGGCGGCCGGCCGCCCGTGCCGCCCGCCCTCACGGCGGTCTGCGCGTGTGGCCGGGGCGCGGAGGTGAGACATCGGTGTCCTCGTGCTGGTCCGTCGGTCCTGGGTGCCAGGGGGGCTCGCGGGCGTGCGATCGGGCTCGCGTGGCCGCTGCCGCGCCCTCCGGGCCGCCTGCCCGGACGCTCCCCGCCTCCGCCCGGCTCCGACGCGACCGGAATCCGGGTCCTGGCCCGGGCCGGGGGCCACGGCCGTAGCCGTACCGGCGTCGGTGGTGCGTGGGCGGCGGGAATCCCCGTCGCGTCTACTCCCTCGTCCGCCTTGCGCCTGCACGTGCCGGTCCCCGCTCCCTGATCCGCCCTGTTTCCCGACGGCCACTGACAGTAGTCGCCAGCGCATCATGTGCGGTGGGCAGTTGACAAACTCATACGGTGAGCGTCCCGCTCTGGTATGAGGTCTCGTACGACAGACCGATAACCCCGTCACACACCTGGCCACGAATGGACACAGCTCGATCCGACCTGGTCAGAAGCGGGCACACGGAAACGGCGAGGGCCGGGC
>NZ_JBHUQX010000369.1:0-9667 GCF_042674225.1 Streptomyces sp. NPDC056948 | reverse complement strand
GGCCGAGTGCCACCGCCCTTCGCCTGTCTCTTTCGCCCTATCTCTGTTGTACGCCGTATGGGAACTGTTCTACGGTGTACAGCATGACGACGTCCCCACAGGAACAGGCCCCACCCCAGACGGCTTCCGGCGGCCACCCCCAACGCTGGCTGATCCTCGGTGTCATCTGCCTCGCGCAGCTCACCGTGCTGCTCGACAACACGATCCTGAACGTGGCGATCCCCTCGCTCACCCGCGAGATGGACGCGACGACCGCCGACGTCCAGTGGATGATGAACGCGTACGCGCTGGTCCAGTCCGGCCTGCTGCTCACCGCGGGCAACGCCGCCGACCGCTACGGCCGCAAGCTGCTGCTGATGGCGGGCCTGGCGATATTCGGCGTGGGCTCGCTGGCGGCCGGACTCTCCCAGAGCCCGGCCCAGCTCATCGCGGCCCGTGCGGGCATGGGCGTCGGCGGCGCCTTGCTGATGACCACGATCCTCGCCGTCGTCGTGCAGATCTTCGACGACAAGGAGCGGGTGAAGGCCATCGCGCTGTGGTCGACGGTCAGTTCGCTCGGGTTCGCGGCCGGGCCGCTGATCGGCGGTGTGATGCTGAACCACTTCTGGTGGGGCGCCATCTTCCTGATCAACATCCCGGTCGCCGTGCTCGGCCTGGTCGCGGTCGCCGCGCTCGTCCCGGAGTCCAAGCACACGGCGGGCGACCGTCCCGACCTGGTCGGCGCGGTGCTGTCGACCATCGGCATGACGGCGTGCGTGTACGCGATCATCACCGGGCCCGAGCACGGCTGGACGTCCGGCCAGGTGCTGGTCTCCGCGCTGATCGGCCTGGCCGTACTCGGTCTGTTCGTCATGTGGGAGCTGCGCATCGACAACCCCATGCTCGACATGCACTTCTTCCGCAACCAGAAGTTCGTGGGCGCGGTCGCGGGCACGATCCTCGTGGCGTTCGGCATGACGGGGTCGCTGTTCCTGCTCACGCAGCACCTCCAGTTCGTCCTCGGCTACGAGCCGCTGGACGCCGGGCTGCGGACCGCGCCGCTGGCGCTGACCGTCGTCGCGCTCAACTTCACCGGGATCGGGGCGAAGCTGGTGCTCAAGGCCGGTACGCCGGCGGCCATCGCGCTCGGTATGACCCTGGTGTCCGCGGGGCTGGCGTCGATCGCGCTGCTCGGTGGGCACGGGTACGGCGGGATGCTGCTCGGTCTGATCGTCATGGGCGCGGGTGTGGCGCTGTCCATGCCGGCCATGGCCAACGCGATCATGAGTGCGATTCCGCCCGAGAAGGCGGGGGTCGGTGCGGGGATCAACGGGACGCTCGCGGAGTTCGGCAACGGCCTTGGTGTCGCGGTCCTCGGCGCCGTGCTCAACTCGCGGTTCGCGTCGCTGGTCGCCGTGTCCGCGGCGTCGTTGCCTGCTGCGCTGGCGGCGGCGGACTCGGCGCAGGAGAAGGCGCGGATCTCCGACGCGTTCGCCTCCGGCCTGGAGAGCAGTCAGTTGGTGGGGGCGGTTGCTGTCCTGCTGGGTGGTTTGGTCGCGGCGGCGTTGTTGCGGCGGGCCGAGCGGGCAGAGTCCGCCTAGGAGCTCGGGCCGATGGGTAGTCGGGCGGGTGCGGGTCCGCTGTGGTTGATCGCGCAGTTCCCCGCGCCCCTGAAAGACGGCGCCGATTAGCATGATCGGCGTTGGAAAGTTAGGGAAGGTGCGCCATGGCGAAAGCAGCCGACAAAGCCGCGCGGAGCAGTGTGTGGCTGGGCGGCAAGGCGCATCGGCGGCGCGGTGGGGGGCAGCCCTCGGGGCTGGACCGGGAGCGCATCATCGAGGTCACCGCGCGGCTGCTCGATGCCGAGGGGCTGGCCAAGTTCTCGATGCGGCGGCTGGCCGGCGAGCTGAACGTCACCGCGATGTCCGTCTACTGGTACGTCGATACCAAGGACGACCTCCTCGAACTCGCCCTGGACGAGGTCATGGGCGAGATGCGGCTGCCCGAGGCGGAAGCCGACGAGGACTGGCGCGACCAGGTGCGTGCCCTCGCCCGGGAGTACCGCAGCCTGCTGGTGCGCCACCCCTGGGTGTCGCAGCTGGTCGGCACCTACCTCAACATCGGTCCCCACAACCTGGCGTACTCGAGGGCCGTGCAGCGCGTGATCCGCAGGACCGGGCTGCCCGCGAACCGGCTGACGAGCACGATCTCGGCGGTCTTCCAGTTCGTCTACGGGTACGGCACGCTCGAGGGCCATCTCTCCACCCGGGCCGCGGCCACCGGCATGACCCTGGACGAGTACTTCCAGGACGCCATGAGCAAGGCGACCGAGTCCCCGCAGGCCGCCGACCTCATCCAGGAGTCCCAGGAGATGATGGCGGCCCGCGGCGGCGACACGGTGGCGGAGATGCTGGAGCGGGACTTCGAGTTCGCGCTGGAGCTGCTGATCGCCGGCATCGAGACGATCGTCGCCCGCGCCTGAGCCGCCTGCGGGGCTACTCCCCCTCGACCAGCCGCGCCGGGAACCCGCCGGTGGCCACCGGCCCCCAGCGCTCCGGGGTGATCCGGATGATCGACTTGCCCTGCTTGGCCATGGCCGCGCGGTACTCGTCCCAGTCGGGGTGCTCACCGGCGATGTTCCGGTAGTACTCCACGAGCGGTTCGATGGAGTCGGGTGTGTCGACGACCTCGGCGGTGCCGTCGATCTGTACCCAGGGGCCGTTCCAGTCGTCGCTCAGGACGATCAGGCTCACGCGCGGGTCCCGCTTGGCGTTGCGGGTCTTGGCCCGCTCCGGGTACGTGGAGACCACGATCCGGCCGGAGTCGTCGACGCCGCAGGTCAGGGGCGAGCCCTGGGGGCCTTCGTCGGCCCGCCGGGTCAGCAGGATCGCGTGGTGCCGGGGTCGTACGAAGTCGAGCAACTCGTCGAGGGAGACACGGGTGTTCGTCGCGATGTTCGGTGCCATGGGCGGCAGCCTACGACGCCATGGCTTCCGCGAGGTTGTCGTACACGGGGACGTCCCGGCGCAGTCCGGTCAGCTCCAGGACGCTGCTCGTGACGCCGTCGGGCCGGGCCACCAGGCGCACCCGGGCCTCGGGGCGCAGCCGGTGGCGGATGTCGTTGATCAGGCGGACGCCCTGGGAGTCCATGAAGGAGGTGCAGGAGAGGTCCAGGACGAGCAGCTCCAGCCGGTCACCACGGTCCCGGGCCGCGGACATGATGGCCGGGAGCAGCTCGGCGGCGTTGCAGAAGTCGATCTCCGCGGGCATCGTGACGTAGACACGGCCCGGCAGGTCCTGCGGTTCGGTGGGATTCGGGATGAAAGTCACAGCGCTCACCTGGCAGACGTTCGTCCGGATTCCGGTAAGGCCGCTTCCTGACCCTTGGGCCCATTCCACCACGCCGGGGCACGGCTGCGGAAGCGCCTGTCGCGGCCGTCGGCCGGACGTCACCTGGACGCAACCGAGCAGCTAGAGTGCTGTCCGTCCTGTGCTCGCAGTCGGGAATGTGCTGCGGAGCTCTCCTGCGCACGGCCATGGCCGTGCATGC
The DNA here is from genome assembly GCF_042674225.1 of Streptomyces sp. NPDC056948. Classification (NCBI taxonomy): domain Bacteria; kingdom Bacillati; phylum Actinomycetota; class Actinomycetes; order Kitasatosporales; family Streptomycetaceae; genus Streptomyces; species Streptomyces sp. NPDC056948. The sequence continues at coordinate 6,138 of NZ_JBHUQX010000369.1, read as the reverse complement.
CGAAGAGGTTCGTGGTGGCTGCGTCCGACTTTCCTGATTTGCCCCGTTTTCCGGTTGGCTCCGAGCTGGCCGATGCGCTGACGGTGGCGTCTCAGCAGCTGCACGAGACGCTCACTCCCCACAGCACCCTGCGCACGGCCGTCCGGCTGGCCGTGCACCTCATGCCCGGGGCCGAGCACGCCGGCGTCTCCGTGCTCGAGCGCGGCAGCCGGCTCCGTACGCTCGCCTGGACCGACGAGGTCGTGCGCTCCGCCGAGGCCCGGCACACCGGCCGCGAACAGCACGGGCACTGGGAGCGGTTGTGGAACAGCCCGGTGGCGCGGATAGGGGACAGCGAGGCGGACGACGGCTGGGACGTGCTGTCGGCCCTGGGGCTGCGCTCGGCGCTGTCGCTGCGGCTGCGCGCCGACCGCCGCCGGCTCACCGTGCTCACGGCCTACGCGCGCAAGCCGGGCGTCTTCGACGAGGACGCGACGCGCATCGGCCGGCTGTTCACCGCGCACGTCAGCATCGCCCTGGACTCGGCGACCGTGCGCGAGCAGCTCACCGAGGCCATGCACACCCGGGACCTGATCGGCCAGGCCACCGGCATCCTCATGGAGCGTCAGGGCATCGACGCGGCCGCGGCCTTCGAGAGCCTGGTGCGGGCCTCCCAGCGGGAGAACGTGAAACTGCGCGATCTCGCCCGCCGCATCGTCGGCACGCACAACACCACCTGACGAGCCGGGTCAGGTCGGGGGCGTGCGCGGGCGGTGACGGGATACCCGTACGGTCATGAGTTCCGAGCCGTCCGACACGCTGGACCAGGCGATGGTGCGCAGCGGTGGTCTCGACACCCTGCTGCACGATCTGACCGACCGTGCGGTGCGAGAGGTGCCCGGCGCCGCCGCGTGCAGTATCACGGTGCGTCGTGCCGGGCGGCTGCTCACCCTGGCCGGCAGCGACGGCCTGCCCAGCGGCCTGGACCTGCGCCAGTACGAGAACGGGTCGGGCCCCTGCGTCGAGGCCGCCGAGACCGGCGCCGAGCAGTACGCCCCCGATCTGTCGGCGGAGTCCCGCTGGCCGTCGTACACGCGGTACGCGCTGTCCGCGGGCGTCGGGTGCGTGCTGGCCGTGCCCATAGACATCGAGGACGAGACGGGCGCGGCGCTCAACTTCTACGGCGAGCGCCCCGGGTCGCTGGCGGCGGGCCGGGAGGCGGCCCGGGCCTTCGCGGCACGGGCCGGGGACGCGATCGACGTGGCCCTGCGGATCGAACGCGGGCGCCAGTCCGCGGCCGATGTGCGCACCGCGCTGCTCTCCCGCAGCGTCATCGACCAGGCGATCGGCATCCTCATGGCCCGGGAGCGGATCGACGCGCGCATCGCGCTGGAGCGGCTGCGCCGGATCTCACAGGACCGGAACGTCAAACTCCGCGACCTGTGCGACCAGTTGGTGGCGAGAGTGTCCCGGCCGGCGGACCCGGCCTCAGGCCGCCGGAAGTGACTCGCCCTGCACGGCCTGGATGTCCAGCTCCACCTTGAGCGTCGTACCGATGGCGGCGATGCCCGCCTGCAGGACCTGGTTGTAGTTCATCGCGAAGTCCTCGCGGTGCAGCTCGGTCGTGGCGCGGAACGCCGCGCGGGTGCCGCCCCACGGGTCCGGGCCCGTGCCGAGGTAGGCCAGATCGAGGTCGACCGGCCGTACGACACCGTGCATGCCCAGCTCGCCGTGGACCGTCCACCGGTCGGACCCGGCCGCCGTCAGCCCGGTCGACCGGTAGGTGATCTCGGGGAACCGCTCGACATCGAGAAAGTCCGGCGACTTCAGGTGCCCGTCGCGCATGCCGTTGCCGGTGTCGACGGACGCGGCCCGGATCACCGCCTCCACGCGCGACTTGGTGACGTCGTCCGGGGCGATCTCGATCGAGCCGGAGAACTCCGTGAACCGGCCGTGCACGCTGGAGATGCCCAGGTGCTGTGCCACGGCGGCCACGCTGGAGTGCACCGGGTCGACGGTCCACGGGCCGGGCGGCGGCAGCTCGGTGCCGCCCTGCCGCGCCAGCGTCACCGTGCCGACCTCGGCCCGCCCGCTCGCGGTGACGATCACGCTGGAGGCCGCGGGCGCGTACCCGACGGCCGTGACGATGACGGTGTACGCCCCCGCCTCCATCGGCGTCGTGTCCCGTACGGCGCCCTCGGCGTCGGCCTCGGCACGCAGCACCTGCGCGCCCCTCATGTCCGCCACCGTGACGACCGCGTGCGACACGGCCCAACCGTCCCGGGTACGGATCCTCGCGGTCAGTCCCATCTCAACTACTCCTCAGAAAGAAACCGGCCCGCGACAGGGGGCGCACCTCCGCTCAGAGCGCGCCCACCTGCCACGGGCCGGGGTCGGGCTACTCGCCGGGGTGGGCGAGTTCGATGTCGTGGCCGTCGGCGCCGGCACCCGTGACCGTCAGGGCGGTGGCCACCGGCGGGTAGCCCGTGGCGATCACGGTGTACTCGCCGCCGTCCAGGTCGGCGAAGGCGTACGCCCCGTCCGTGCCGGTCGTGGCCGAGCCGACGACATTGCCCGCCTGGTCGACCAGCGTCACCCGGGCATCGGCCAGCGGGCCGTGCGGAGCCCGCACGACACCCTGGACGCGAGCGCCCGAGTCCAGGTCCATCTCGACCCGGGTGACCCCGGTGCCGCCCACCTCGACGGGCAGGGCCCGCGGCCGGTACCCGGCGGCGTTCACCGCGACGGTCACCGCCCCCGGCACCAGCTCGGCGAAGGTGAAGTCGCCCTGCTCACCGGTGGTCCCGGTGGCCAGCAGGTCGCCGCGCACGTCGGTCACGATGACCATCGCGTCCTTGACCGGCTGCCCGTTCTCGGCGGCCCGCACCAGGCCGGTCAGCCCGCTGGTGCCGCTGAGCAGGATGTCGTAGGCGACCGGCTCGCCGTTCACCACGACCGTGGACGCCTGCGGCTGGAAACCGTCGGCGGAGGCGATCAGGACGTACGACCCGGAGCCCGGGGCGTCCACCGCGTACGAGCCGTCGGCCTGCGCCACGGACCGGCCGAGCTGACGCCCGGCCAGCGAGATCAGCGTGACGGCGGCCTGCGGCACGGGCGCGGACTCGGCGCCGCGGACAAACCCGCTTACGGGGACGCCGGGGACGCCGCCCGAGGCCTCCTCCGGACGGACCGCCGTGGCGACGGCGGCGAGCCGCTGCGTCCCCTCGGGCCCGGTGCCGTCGACGGCCTCGTTCTCCGCCACGGCCCAGCTCGGCACGGCCTTCTCCGCGGCGGGAGCCACGGCCTCGGCGGGAGCCGCAGCCGTCTCCGGCTCGGCGGCCTGCGCCAGCCCGCCCTTCGTCTTCAACGGAACCTCCTTGATGAACAGCGAGACCAGCAGCGCGAGCAGCGCCAACGGAGCCGAGTAGAGGAACACGTCCGCGACACCGTGGCCGTAGGCGCTCTCCACGACGGTGCGCAGCGGCGCGGGCATCGCGTCGAGGTCGGGGATACCGCCCCCGCCCGTGCCGGCGTGGCCGAGGGCCGCGCCCTTGGCGCCGAGGTCGGCGAGGCCGTCCTTGACGTAGTCGGTGATCTTGTTGCCCAGGACCGCGCCCAGCGCCGAGACGCCCACGGCACCGCCCAGGGAGCGGAAGAAGGTCACCGTGGAGCTGGCGGCACCCAGGTCGCTCGGCTCCACCTGGTTCTGCGTGCAGAGCACCAGGTTCTGCATCATCATGCCGATGCCGAGACCCATCAGTGCCATGAAGATCGCGATGTGCCAGTACTCGGTGTCGTACCGGATCGTGCTCAGCAGGCCGAGGCCCGCGGTCACCAGCACACCGCCGGCGACCAGCCACGCCTTCCAGCGCCCGGTCCGGGTGATGACCTGCCCGGAGACCGTCGAGGAGACGAACAGACCGGCGATCATCGGAATGGTCATGACCCCGGACATCGTCGGCGACTTGTCCCGCGCGAGCTGGAAGTACTGGCTGAAGAACACGGTCCCGGAGAACATCGCGACACCGACGAACAGGGAGGCGACGGAGGCCAGCGTGATGGTCCGGTTGCGGAACAGCCGCAGCGGAATGATCGGCTCGCTCGCCTTCGCCTCGATGAGGACGAACACCGCCAGCAGCACGACCGAGCCACCGACCATCGCATAGGTCTGCCACGACACCCAGTCGTACTTGTCACCGGCGAAGGTCACCCAGACCAGCAGCAGGCAGACGGCCGCGCTGATGAAGAAGGCGCCGGCCCAGTCGACCTTGACCTTCCGCTTCACCACGGGCAGGTGCAGGGTCTTCTGCAGCACGATCAGGGCGATCACGGCGAAGGGCACGCCGACGTAGAAGCACCAGCGCCAGCCGAGCCAGTCGGTGTCGGTGATGACACCGCCGACCAGCGGACCGCCGACCATGGCCGTCGCGAAGACGGCGCCGAGGTAGCCGTTGTAGCGGCCGCGCTCACGCGGCGAGATCATCGCCGCCATGATGATCTGGGCCAGCGCGGACAGACCGCCCATGCCGATGCCCTGGACCGCGCGGAACGTGATGAGCATGCCGGGGTTCTGCGACATGCCCGCCGCCGCCGACCCCAGCACGAAGATGACCAGGGCGAGCTGGATCAGCAGCTTCTTGGAGAACAGGTCGGCGAGCTTGCCCCACAGCGGTGTGGACGCGGTCATCGTCAGCAGGGACGCGGTCACGACCCAGGTGTAGGCACTCTGGCCGCCACCGAGGTCGCCGATGATCCGGGGCAGGGCGTTGGAGACGATCGTCGACGACAGGATCGCGACGAACATGCCGAGCAGCAGGCCGGTGAGGGCCTCCATGATCTGCCGGTGCGTCATCGGAGCGCCGTCGCCGGGGGAGCTGTGCGAGCCTCCCCCGTGCTTGGCATGAGCCCGCACACCGGCTGGTGTGGTCGTTGCCATGGGCTTCCTTTTCTTACGTGCTTGCGGGTGTACGGGTGGTCTGTTCGACAGCGGGTGGTGCCGCCCGGGCCGGGGGCCGGCAGTCGAAGCTCTCCCGCAGCCGTGCCATCAGCTGCGTGAGCCGGCGGACGTCCTCGTCGGACCAGTCGCTCAGGCGCTCTTCGAGCACCTCGGTGGTCCGCCGGGACAGCTCGTCGAGCTGCGCGTCGCCCGCGGGCGTGAGGCGCAGGATGCGTGAGCGCTTGTCCGCGGGGTCGGGGGAGCGTTCGATCCAGCCCCGGTCCACGACGTGCGCGACATGGCGGCTGGTGACCGACATGTCCACCGCGAGCAGCTCGGCGAGCTTGCTCATGCGCATGTCGCCATGGCGGCCCAGCAGGGTCAGAACGGCCGCCGACCCGCCGGGGCATTCGGCCGGCATGATGCGGCCGAGCTCCCGCTTCACGGCGCCGAAGGCACTGAACTGGCGGACCAGGTCTTCGTACTGCGCCCTCTCGGCCACGACACCTCCCGCTTTCGTTGCTTAGGGCAACCATAGGAGCTATTGGTTGCTGAAGGCAAATAAAGGAGGTGAATGCGGCATCAAAACTTGGCAAAGGCAAGTATTGCGTCAGTAAATGTGCTGGTGGCGAGGGTGGCGGTACCGGTCGTCCCGGGGCAAACGGAAGACCAACCCCCACTTGGGGAGCCCCGGCGTTTTCGCTAGGGTCTCGGGCCATGGCTAACAACCAGGCCCCCCAGGGCAATCACGACCCTGCCGGCAACACCCAGATGTTCCGCGCGTTCGTCGACGAGGCACCGCAGGGGCGGCAGGCCGCGGCGGCGTCCGCCGGCGGCGGGCCGCGCATCGGCCTCATCCTCGGCGTCGTCGTCGCCGTAGCGATTGTCGCGGCGGTGGCGTGGCTGGCGCTGTCGTAAGTCGCTGAGCACCCGGCGTTTCCGCTGAGGCCGGGCGGTCCGCAACTCGGCGCGACGAGGTGCTCGGCGTCGGAGCCGGGGCCGGGTGGGTGCGCAACCCGGCGAAGCGGGGTGCCGCTGCGCCCACCCGTGCCGCCCCCAGCGGCACGCATGCCCGCAGCCAGGGCGAGTGCGGCGGCTCAGCCACGGCGTGCCCGCACCCGCGTACGCACGGAAGGGGCCGTGTCGGGGGGTGTCCGCCCGCAGCGGTTGGCGCGTCAACGAACAGTGAGTCGGTATCCGACCCCATCGCGCCGTTCCGAGGA
>NZ_JBHUQX010000368.1:0-9673 GCF_042674225.1 Streptomyces sp. NPDC056948 | reverse complement strand
GGCCGAACGGCCTGCGGGTCCTGCTGTGCAGCTACGAGAAAGTGAACACGATGTCCCCCGCCACGCCCGAGCTCATCTCCCCCCGCTCGCCCCGCGTCCTGGCCGCGCGGCGGCTGGCCAAGCGGAACTTCCGGGGGAAGGAGCGGCTGTTCCTCGCGGAGGGACCGCAGGCCGTGCGCGAGGCGGCCGGGCATCGGGCCGGGGACACGGCCACGCTCGTGGAGCTGTTCGCGACGCTGGAGGCCGCCGAGCGGTACGCCGACATCGTGGGGGCGGTCCGGGACGCCGGTGCCCGGGTGCACCTCGCCTCCGAGCAGGTCATCGCCGACGTCTCCACCACCGTCACCCCGCAGGGACTCGTCGGCGTCTGCCGCTTCCTGGACACGCCCTTCGGGGAGGTCCTCGAGGCGCGGCCCCGGCTCGTCGCCCTCCTCGCGAACGTCCGCGACCCCGGCAACGCCGGGACCGTACTGCGCTGCGCCGACGCCGCCGGCGCCGAGGCCGTCGTCCTGACCGACGCCTCCGTCGACGTGTACAACCCCAAGGCCGTCCGCGCCTCCGTCGGTTCCCTGTTCCACCTGCCCGTCGCCGTCGGCGTCCCCGTGGAGCAGGCGGTCGACAGGCTGCGGGCCGCCGGTGTCCGGGTCCTCGCCGCCGACGGGGCGGGTGACCGCGACCTCGACGAGGAGCTCGACAAGGGCACCATGGGCGGGCCGACCGCCTGGGTCTTCGGCAACGAGGCCTGGGGCCTCCCGGAGGAGACCCGCGCCCTCACCGACGCCGTCGTGCGTGTTCCGATCCACGGGAAGGCCGAGAGCCTGAACCTCGCCACCGCCGCCGCCGTATGTCTCTATGCGTCCGCGCGTGCACAGCGCGCCGCCGGAGGGTGCCGTTCCGTCACCGGGAACTAGTAGGGTGACCAGCTCAGGGACCCTCCCCCAAGCTGTCGGCTGCGCTCGAGCAGGGGGGACCCCCATGGAACCTGAGAGGTGGGGAACGGGGATGAGCGTCGGCACGAGCAGCGCACCGGGAGCCCAGGACGCCGGGAACCCGCCCGCGTTCGGGCCGCCCGGTGATCTCGCCGGCCTCGGCATCGACCCCGACCAGTTGCCCGACGGACTCGTCGTCGCCGACGAGCAGGGCCACGTGATCTGCTTCAACGCCGCCGCCCAGCGCATCACCGCGGTCAGCGCCCGGGACGCCCTCGGGCAGCGGCTGGAGAAGGCCCTGCCGTTAGAGGACCTGGAAGGCCGCCGCTGGTGGCAGCTGACCGACCCGTACGGCGGTCTCGCCATCCGCGTCGGACAGCCCGAGCGCAACCTCCTTCTCCCCGGCGGGCGTGAGGTGCTGGTCTCCGCGCGCTACGTCCGCAGCCGGCCCACCGGGCCCGTCCGGCGCCTCGTCGTCACTCTGCGCGACACCGAGGCCCGGCGCCGCACCGAGCGCAGCCACGCCGAGCTGATCGCCACGGTCGCCCACGAACTGCGCTCCCCGCTCACGTCGGTCAAGGGCTTCACCGCCACGCTGCTCGCCAAGTGGGAACGCTTCACCGACGACCAGAAGCGGCTGATGCTGGAGACCGTCGACGCCGACGCCGACCGGGTCACCCGGCTCATCGCCGAGCTGCTCGACATCTCGCGGATCGACTCCGGCCGGCTGGAGGTGCGCCGCCAGCCCGTCGACATCGGCGCGGCCGTAGGACGGCACATCCAGGCCTACGTCGCCGCCGGGCAGGGGGCCGACCGGTTCCTGCTGCGCGTCCAGCAGCCGCTGCCCGATCTGTGGGCCGACCCCGACAAGATCGACCAGGTGCTCAGCAACCTCCTGGAAAATGCCGTGCGGCACGGCGAGGGAACTGTCACGATCGACGTCACGGCCACGGCGTCCCTCCGCGAGGGCGAGTACGCCGAGAACGCAGCCACGTCGGTCACGGTGAGCGACGAGGGGACCGGCATCCCGGAGGAGTCCATGAACCGCGTCTTCACCCGCTTCTGGCGGGGCAGCAAGCGCGGCGGCACCGGCCTCGGGCTCTACATCGTCAAGGGCATCGTCGAGGCCCACGGCGGCACCATCACGGTCGGCCGCGCGCCCGGCGCCGGCGCCGAGTTCCGATTTACGTTGCCCGTGAGCGCTCCGGCCTATCTCGCCTGAGCCGCCCGCGGGCGCATTCGTATACCTCCACCCCGTTAGACTCGGCCATTGGCACCTTTGTGTCCCTTCAGACGGCCGTCCGAGTCGGTGACCGGGGACCTTCAGCCAGCCAATCGGAAGCACGGGAAGAGATGTCGGCACCGAATAAGTCGTACGACCCTGTCGAGGTCGAGACGTTGAAACCGGAAGAGATCGAGCGCATGCGGGACGAGGCGCTCGCCGCCTTCGCCGCCGCGGACTCCCTCGACGCACTCCAGGAGGCCAAGGTCGCCCACACCGGCGGCACCTCCCCGCTGGCCCTCGCCAACCGCGAGATCGGCGCGCTGCCCCCGCACGCCAAGGCGGAGGCCGGCAAGCGCGTCGGCCAGGCACGCGGCGCCGTGAACAAGGGCCTCGCCGCCCGCCAGGCCGAACTCGAGGCCGAGCGGGACACCCGCGTGCTCGTCGAGGAGGCCGTGGACGTCACGCTGCCCCACGACCGCGTACCCGCCGGGGCGCGGCACCCGCTCACCACGTTGTCGGAGCGCATCGAGGACATCTTCGTGGCCATGGGCTACGAGGTCGCCGAGGGGCCCGAGGTCGAGGCCGAGTGGTTCAACTTCGACGCCCTGAACATCGGCCCGGACCACCCGGCCCGCGGCGAGCAGGACACCTTCTTCGTCAAGGGCCCGCAGGGCGGCACCGAGTCCGGCGTCGTGCTGCGTACCCACACCTCGCCCGTGCAGATCCGCTCCCTGCTCGACCGTGAGCTGCCGGTCTACGTGATCTGTCCCGGTGTCGTCTACCGCACCGACGAGCTGGACGCCACGCACACGCCGGTCTTCCGTCAGGTCGAACTGCTGGCGGTCGACGAGGGCCTCACCATGGCCGACCTCAAGGGCACCCTGGACCACATGGTCCAGTCGCTGTTCGGCGAGGGCATGAAGACCCGGCTGCGGCCGAACTTCTTCCCCTTCACCGAGCCGTCCGCCGAGATGGACATGGTCTGCTACGTCTGCCGCGGCGCCTCCGTCGGCAACCCCGACCGCTCCTGCCGCACCTGCTCGTCCGAGGGCTGGATCGAGCTGGGCGGCTGCGGCATGGTCAACCCGCGCGTGCTGCGGGCCTGCGGTGTCGACCCGGAGAAGTACAGCGGTTTCGCCTTCGGGTTCGGCATCGAACGGATGCTGATGTTCCGCCACAACGTCGAAGACATGCGAGACATGGTCGAGGGTGACGTCCGGTTCACCCGGCCGTTCGGGATGGAGATCTGATGCGGGTCCCGCTTTCTTGGCTGCGGGAGTACGTCGACCTGCCGGAGACGGAGACCGGTCGTGACGTGCAGGCCAAGCTGATTTCGGCCGGTCTGGAGGTCGAGACCGTCGAGCAGCTCGGCGCCGACCTCAAGGGCCCCCTGGCCGTGGGCCGGGTGGCGACCATCGAGGAGCTGACGGAGTTCAAGAAGCCGATCCGCTTCTGCACCGTCGACGTCGGCCAGGCCAACGGCACCGGCGAGCCCCAGGAGATCGTCTGCGGCGCCCGCAACTTCGCCGTCGGCGACAAGGTCGTCGTCGCGCTGCCCGGTGCCGTCCTGCCCGGTGACTTCCAGATCGCCGAGCGCAAGACCTACGGCAAGATGTCGCGCGGCATGATCTGCTCCAGCGACGAGCTGAACATGGGCGACGACGGCACCAAGGGCATCATCGTGCTGCCGCCGGAGACCGAGATCGGCAAGGACGCCGTCGAGCTGCTGGAGCTGGTCGACGAGGTCCTGGACATCGCCGTCACCGCCAACCGCGGCGACTGCCTGTCCATCCGCGGCGTCGCCCGCGAGACCGCCATCGCCTACGGCCTGCCGCTGCGCGACCCGGCCCTGCTCGACGTGCCCGGCCCGAACGCGTACGGCTACCCGGTGCGGATCTCCGACCCCACCGGCTGCGACCGCTTCACCGCCCGCACGGTGGCCGGCCTGAGCGCCGAGGCCCGTTCCCCGATCTGGCTGCAGCGCCGGCTGCAGAAGGTCGGCATGCGCCCGATCTCGCTCGCCGTCGACGTCACCAACTACGTGATGATGGAGCTCGGCCAGCCGCTGCACGCCTATGACCGCGGCCTGGTCCAGGGCACCATCGGAGTGCGCCGGGCCGAGCAGGGCGAGAAGCTCACCACTCTCGACGGTGTCGAGCGCACGCTGGGCGCCGAGGACCTGGTGATCACCGACGACCGCGGCCCGATCGGGCTCGCCGGTGTCATGGGCGGCGCCAACACGGAGATCGCCGACCACGACGACGTGGAGAACGCCACGGCCGACGTGGTGATCGAGGCCGCGCACTTCGACGCGGTGTCGATCGCGCGTACGGCCCGCCGGCACAGGCTGTCCTCCGAGGCGTCCCGGCGCTTCGAGCGCGGTGTCGACCCGCAGGCCGCGGCCGCTGCCGCCCAGCGCACCGTCGACCTGCTGGTCCTGCTCGCGGGCGGCACCGCCGAGGCCGGTGTCACCGAGGTACTGGCCCCGACCGCGCCGCACACCATCACCGTCCCGGCCGACCACCCGGACAAGGTCGCGGGCGTCACGTACGGCCGCGAGACCGTCGTACGCCGCCTTCAGCAGGTCGGCTGTGACGTGTACGGGCAGGACGAGCTGATCGTCACCGTGCCGTCCTGGCGGCCCGACCTCACCGACCCGAACGACCTGGCCGAAGAGGTCATCCGCCTGGAGGGCTACGAGAACCTGCCCTCCACGCTGCCCAGGCCGCCGGCCGGCCGTGGCCTGACCCACCGGCAGCGGCTGCACCGCCGCGTCGGCCGGGCCCTGGCCGGTGCCGGGTACGTCGAGGCGCCGAACTACCCGTTCGTCAGCGAGCAGGTCTTCGACCAGCTCGGCCTGGACTCCGACGACCCGGCACGCCGTGTCGTGAAGCTCAGCAACCCGCTGAGCGACGAGGAGCCCGCGCTGCGCACCTCGCTGCTGCCGGGCCTGCTGGGTGCCCTGCGGCGCAACGACGGCCGGGGCTCGCACGATCTCGCGCTGTTCGAGACCGGCCTGGTCTTCCAGCCGCGCGAGGAGCAGCCGACCGCCGCCGTGCTGTCCGTCGACCGCCGCCCGACCGACGAGGAACTCGCCGAGCTGAACGCGGCGCTGCCCGTGCAGCCGCGGCACGCCGCCGTCGTCCTCGCCGGTGCCCGTGAGCAGTCCGGCTGGTGGGGCAAGGGCCGTCCGGCCGACTGGGCCGACGCGGTCGAGTCGGCGCGGAGCGTCGCCCGTGAGGCGGGCGCCGAGCTGATCATCCGCAAGGGGCAGTACGGGCCGTGGCACCCGGGCCGGTGCGCCGAGCTGGCGATCACCGTGGACGGTGCCGAGCGGGTCGTGGGGCACGCGGGCGAGTTGCACCCGCGCGTCGTCAAGGCGCTGGGGCTGCCCGCGCGTACCTGCGCGATGGAGATCGACCTGGACGCGGTGGAGAAGGCCGGCGATGCCACGCTGACGGCGCCGCGGATCTCCGCGTTCCCGGTGGCCACGCAGGATGTCGCTCTGGTCGTCGACGCGGTGGTTCCGGCGACGGAGGTCGAGGACGCTCTGCGTGCCGGGGCCGGGGAGCTGCTGGAGTCGATCCGGCTGTTCGATGTGTACGAGAACGCCGAGCAGTTGGGTGAGGGGCGGAAGTCGCTCGCGTACGCGTTGCGGTTCCGCGCGGTCGACCGGACGCTGACGGTGGATGAGGCGTCGGCGGCTCGGGATGCGGCGGTGGCCCTTGCGGGGGAGCGTGTGGGGGCCGAGTTGCGGAGTTAGCCGGTCGGGCAGGCTCACTCATTTGAGTGGCAAACGTGGGTGAGCCTGCCCTTCCGGGTGTGCTGTGGACAGAATCGGACCGGCCTCTTGAGGCCGGTCCGTCTGTGTGCTGTAAGGGCCTATTGGGGGGCCATCGGCATGATCCGCTTCAGGGGTCGGGTGTGCAGCCTCTCTCTGCCCGGTGCCGTCTTCTTCGTGGTCGGTACCGGGCTGATGCTTCATGTGCGGCGGACGCTGGTGCGTGAGCTGCGGCAGTTGCGCCGGGTCGCGGCTGCCGCGCAGAACGCGGTGCTGCGGCCATTGCCCTCGCGTATCGGCGGGCTGGACGTCGGCGCCGTTCCGTTGTCGGCGGAGCCGGGGGCCGCGATCGGGGGTGACCTGTACGAGGTCGTCGCCACCGAGCACGGCGTGCGGGCTGTGATGGGCGACGTACGCGGGCACGGGATCGGCGCGTTCGGGACCGTCGCCGCCGTGCTCGGCTGTTTCCGCGAGGCCGCGTACGACGAGGAGGACCTCGGCGGGGTGCTGCGCCGGCTGGAACGCGCCCTGGACCGGCATCTGCGCCAGGAGCATCCGGCGAGCGTCGCCGAGGAGTTCGTGACCCTGCTCCTGGTGGAGATCCGCGCCGACGGCGAGATGGTCGCCCTGAACTGCGGGCACCCTTGGCCGTACCGGCTGAGCGGCACGGAGGTGGAACAGCTCGCCCCCGCCGATCCGTACCCGCCGCTGGGAGTGTTTCCCCTGCCGGACGTGTTGTCGACCGTCGGTCTGGGGCATCTCCCGTCCGGCGACGCGCTGTTCCTCTACACGGACGGCGTCCAGGACGCGAGGGACTCGCGTGGCCGGTTCTTCCCCCTGCCGGTCGTGCTGGCGAGCGTCGCACGGGAGGAGTCGCTCGTACCGCAGGCGGTTCTCCGCCGTGTCCGGAGCGCGCTGGTCGATCACACCGATGGCGCCCCGGCCGATGACATCGCCCTGTTGGTCCTGAGGAACGGCGCATGCGTGCCCCCGGGGGCGCGGGGCTGTGTCGATCTGCGGCTCCGCCGCGTGGGCGCGACCAGCCACGACGCACCCGCGGCCGACAACCCACCTCTGACACCACCGCCATAGAACCCATGGCCGGCGATGCCGTCCGCCCCGCCACGGAGTGTCGGGCAGGCGGCTGGGCGGACGGCGAAGGCGGGCCGCCGCACTGTACGAGGGGGAGCCGGCGGCCCGGCCGGCCTCTTGCGAGGCATTTCAGTCAACCGGCCGGCGACTCTGTGCGACAGTGCGCGCACAGCGCGGATTCGAGCACTCCGTTCACACCCCGTGTGAAGGCGGAACCACTAATCTGGCCGCACCGAGCCACCGGGGGGCCCACATGCAGCCCAACACTCTGCTCGACGCGATCCTGGACGAAGCCGGGGTCTCGCACGCGGGGCTGGCCGCACATGTCAACCAGGCGGGACGGGCACGGGGCCTGTCCCTGAGGTACGAACACACCGCCGTCGCCCGGTGGTTGAAGGGGCAGCGCCCCAGGGGCCAGGTGCCCGACCTGATCTGCGAGGTGCTCGCCGCCCGGCTCCAACGGCACGTCACCCTCGACGACATCGGACTCGGCATGCCCGGCGAGCCGTCCGCCCCGCACACCGGTTCGCTGTCCGGGTTCGTCGAGCGGGCCACCGCCCTGTGGCGCTCCGACCAGCAGCAGCGCCCGCACATCCTGGGCGCCCCCGCGCTCACCGGTACGCCCGCCGTCATGCCGGTGTGGGAGTGGGAGAACCCGCCCGAGGATGTGGACGTCTCCCGCGGCGGCAGACACCGGGTCACCGCCGGCGACCTGGAGATGCTGCGGTCGGCCCGGGCCCACTACGAGCAGCTGTACCGCAAGGCCGGGGGCATAGCGACGCGGGCCCGCATCGTCGGCTTCCTCAACGCCGAGGCCGCCCCGCTGCTGCGCGGCAGCTACACCGACGAGACCGGCAGGCAACTCCACCGGGCGACGGGCGGGTTGGTGGCCGTCGCCGGGATCTGTGCCTACGACTCCGACGCCCACGGCCTCGCCCAGCGCTACTTCCACCAGGCGCTGCGGCTCGCGAAGGCCAGCGGGGACCGGGGGCTCGGGGCGTATGTGATCGCCCTGCTCGTCAACCAGTCGCTGTTCATGCGGGAGTACCGGCAGTCCGTCGCCTTCGCGGAGGCCGCGCTGCGGGCCGCCGGCAAGCAGATCACCCCGGCGCTCGCCTCCGACCTGTACGCGATGCAGGCCAAGGCGTACGCGCATCTCGGCGACGGCACCAGTGCCCTGTCCTGCATCCGGCGGGCCGAGCAGTCCGCCGAGCGCATCCGGCGTGGGTACGAGCCCGACGAGACCGGCTATGTCCAGCCGGGGCTGGTCAATGTCCAGGTGGCGGAGGCGCTGCTCAGCCTCGGGGAGATCGCGGCCGCCGGGGAGCATGCCGCTGCCGCCGTCGACAACCCGGCGCACGACCGCGGCCGGGTGCACCGGCTGGCCATGCTGAGCACCATCGAACTGCGGCAGGGCAATGCCGACAAGGCGGTGGCCATCGCCGTGCAGATGGCCGAGCAGGCCCGCGGCATGGAATCCCAGCGGCTGCGGGACCGGCTGCGCGCGGTGCGCGAGCATCTGGTGCGCAGCGGTGGCGCGGGCACGGCCGAGGCCGCCGAACTCATCGACGGGGCGCTGCGCGTACCGTTGTAGATCCGGGGCAGCGGCGCCGCGTCATCCCGAGCGACTTCCTGTGCGCCTGCTGTCCGTACGTCCCTGCTGCGATATTGCCACTTACTCGACGGAAGGTGGCAGAACCGTGCAGTGGACGAAACACAACGAACAAACTGTGTACTCAAACCGCTGGTTCAGCGTCAATCTCGCGGATGTCGAACTACCGGACGGCCGGCACCTCGACCACTTCCTCATACGGCTGCGGCCTGTCGCGGTGGCCACGGTGGTGAACGAGGCCAACGAGGTGCTGCTGCTCTGGCGGCACCGTTTCATCACGGACAGCTGGGGGTGGGAACTCGCGGCGGGCGTCGTCGAGGACGGCGAGGACATCGCCCGCGCGGCCGCCAGGGAACTGGAGGAGGAGACCGGCTGGCGGCCGGGACCCCTGCACCACCTCATGAGCGTGGAGCCGTCCAACGGGCTCACCGACGCCCGGCACCACGTGTACTGGGCCGACGAGGGCGAGTATGTCGGGCATCCCGTGGACGACTTCGAGTCGGACCGCCGGGAATGGGTTCCCCTCAAGCTCGTCCCCGACATGGTCGCCCGCGGCGAGGTCCCGGCCGCCAACATGGCGGCCGCGTTACTTCTGCTGCACCATCTCAGGCTCGGACAGGACGCGTTGCCCTAGGTAGGACAGGGCCTAGCGTCCCAGCGCCTGCCAGATCGCCAGGACGAGGGCACCCACGGCGGTGAGGGCGGCGACCGCGGGCAGCGGCCAGCGCGTGTGCTCGAGCGTGTGGATCCGGGTGTTGAGCTCGTCGATTTCCTTGGCGGTCTCCTCGGTGCGGTGGCTGAGCAGAGCCAGCCCGCCCTCGACGCGGGCGTAGGCCACGTCGAGGCGGCGCCGTAACTCTGCGAGTTCTCCATGAACGACGGGATGCTCGGGATCGGCGGCCACGAGTCCGCTCCTTTCCGTAGTCGTTTCACATCCCTTGCAAGCGCATGTGGAGTCAACTCGCCTGGTGGGCGCCTGGGGAGAGTGTGCGAGGGGCATATGCGAGCCCGGCGCGCACACGGTGTGTGAATAC
>NZ_JBHUQX010000367.1:0-9761 GCF_042674225.1 Streptomyces sp. NPDC056948 | reverse complement strand
CCCTTACATACGGGGACTGTGGTGACACTGTTCAACCGTTGGGAATCCGGTCAGAACTTGTGTCGTACCTGTGAAGGCTTGTCATCGGCCTCCACGCCCGAGTGCCGATCAGCAGTCGAACGTGTGGATCGTCGACGTCCGGTACGTCTGCCCGGGCCGCAGCACCGTGGACGGGAACTTCGGCTTGTTCGGCGAGTCCGGGAAGTGCTGCGTCTCCAGGCAGAGCGCGTCGCCCTGCCGGTAGGTGCGCCCGGACGGGCCGGTCAGCGTGCCGTCGAGGAAGTTGCCGGAGTAGAACTGCAGGCCCGGCTCGTTCGTGGCGATCTTCAGGGTGCGGCCGGAGGCGGGGTCGCGCAGGGTGGCGACGTGCTCGGGCCGGGCGGTGAGGCCCTTGTCGAGGACCCAGTTGTGGTCGAAGCCCTTGGCGGTCACGAGCTGGGGGTGCGAGACGCGGATGTCCCGGCCGATCGGCTTGGCACGGCCGAAGTCGAAGGGCGTGCCCGCGACCTTGGCCAGCTCGCCCGTGGGGATCAGGCCCGCGTCGGTGGGCGTGTAGCGGGAGGCGGCGATCTGGAGCTCGTGGTCCTCGATCGTGCCGCTGCCCTCGCCGGCGAGGTTCCAGTAGACGTGGCTGGTGAGGTTGACGACGGTGGCCTTGTCGGTGGTGGCCTCGTAGTCGATGCGCCAGTCGCCGTGCCGGGTGAGCGTGTACGTCACCTTCGCCTTGAGCGTGCCCGGGTAGCCCATCTCGCCGTCGACGCTCGTGTAGTACAGGTGCAGACCGACGTCCGAGCCCTTGGTGAACGGCTCGATGTCCCACACGCGCTTGTCGAAGCCCTGCGTGCCGCCGTGCAGGCTCTGCTCACCGTCGTTGACGGAGAGCTGGTAGTTCTTGCCGTCGAGGGTGAACTTGCCCTTGCCGATGCGGTTGCCGTAGCGGCCGATCAGGGCGCCGAAGTACGGGCTCTTGGCGACGTAGTCCTCGACGTTGTCGAAGCCCGCGGAGACGTTGGCGTAGCGGCCGCGGCGGTCGGGGATCTCCAGGGACTGGACGATGCCGCCGTAGGAGAGGACCTTCAGGCGGGTGCCGCCGTTCTCGAGGGCCCAGCTGTAGATCTTGGTGCCGTCGGCGAGCTTGCCGAAGAGCGTCTTCACCGGCTTCCTGCCTCCCGTGGCGTGCGCCGTGCCGCCGAGGGTGGTGGCGGCTATGCCCGCCGCCGCTGCTCCGGCGATGACCGTGCGTCTGTTCAGTTCCATGCGTGCGGCTCCCGTATAAGGAGAGGGCCCCGCCTTCCCGGCGGGGCCCCGATCTGGCTTACGAACCGACCTTGCGCTTGTTCCACACGTCGAACCCGACCGCCGCCAGCAGGACCAGGCCCTTGATGACCTGCTGCCAGTCGGTGCCGATGCCGACGAGGTTCATACCGTTGTTCAGCACGCCCAGGACCAGGCCACCGATGATCGCGCCGAGCACGGTGCCGACACCGCCGCTCATCGACGCGCCGCCGATGAACGAGGCCGCGATCGCCTCCAGCTCGAAGTTGAGGCCGGCCTTGGGAGAGGCCGCGTTGAAGCGGGCGGCGAAGACCAGACCCGCCAGGGCCGCGAGCATGCCCATGTTCAGGAAGACCAGGAAGGTGACCTTCTTGTCCTTCACACCCGACAGCTTGGCCGCGGGCAGGTTGCCGCCGATCGCGTAGATGTGGCGGCCGATGATCGCGTTGCGCATCACGTAGCCGAAGCCGACGAGCAGCACGCCCAGGATGAGCAGCACGATCGGGGCGCCCTTGTAGCTCGCCAGCAGCATCGTCAGCGTGAGGATGGCGGCGCCGAGCGCGACCAGCTTCAGCAGGAACAGCTTGGCGGGCGGGACGTCCAGGTCGAACTCCTGCTGCCGCCTGCGGTCACGGACCTCCTGGAAGATCACGAAGGCGATCATCGCGAAGCCCAGCAGCAGCGTCAGGTTGTGGTAGTTGGTCTGCGGGCCGACCTCGGGCAGGAAGCCGTTGGCGACCTTCTGCAGGCCCTCCGGGAACGGGCCGAGCGTCTGGCCCTCCAGGAAGATCTCGGTCAGACCGCGGAAGATCAGCATGCCCGCCAGGGTCACGATGAACGACGGTATGCCGCCGTACGCGATGAAGAACCCTTGGATGGCACCCGCGACCGCGCCGACGGCCAGGCACAGCACCACGGCGAGCAGCCACGGTATGTCGTGTTTGACCATGAACACGGCGGCCATCGAGCCGACGAACGCCGTCAGCGAGCCGACCGAGAGGTCGATGTGGCCCGCGATGATGACCAGCATCATGCCGATCGCGAGGATCAGGATGTAGCTGTTCTGCAGCACCAGGTTGGAGACGTTGCGCGGCAGCAGCAGGTCGCCGTCGGTCCACACGGCGAACAGGACCACGATCAGGCCGAGGGCGAACAGCATGCCGTACTGCCGCATGTTGCGGCGCATACCGTCCAGCATCAGCTGCAGCAGTCCGTTGCCGGCGCCCTCCCCTCCCTTGCCGGTCGGCGCCGGGGCCGGCGTCTTGGCGGTCACGTCCGTGCTCATCGGGTTACCTCTTTGTCCTTCGTCATCTGACGCATCAGCGATTCCTGGGAGGCCTCGGCCTTCGAGAACTCACCGGTCAGCCGCCCCGCGGCCATCGTGTAGATGCGGTCGCACATGCCGAGCAGTTCGGGCAGCTCGGAGGAGATGAAGACGACCGCCTTGCCCTGGGCGGCCAGCTGGTCGATGACCGTGTAGATCTCGTACTTGGCGCCGACGTCGATACCGCGGGTCGGCTCGTCCAGGATCAGCACGTCCGGACCCGAGAAGATCCACTTGCTGAGGACGACCTTCTGCTGGTTGCCGCCGGACAGCTTGCCCACCGGCTCGAAGACGGTCGGCGCCTTGATGTTCATGGACTTGCGGAAGCCCTCGGCGACCTGCCGCTCCTCGTGCTCGTCGACCACACCGCGCTTGGCGACCTTGCCCAGGGCGGACAACGAGATGTTCCGGTTGATGGTGTCGATGAGGTTCAGGCCGTAGTGCTTGCGGTCCTCGGTGACGTACGCGATCCCGTGCTTGACCGCCTGCGGCACGGTCTTCGTGCGGATCTCGGTGCCGTCCTTGAGGACCGTGCCGCCCGCGTACCGGCCGTACGTCCGCCCGAAGACGCTCATCGCGAGTTCGGTGCGGCCGGCTCCCATGAGGCCCGCGATGCCGACGATCTCGCCGCGCCGCACCTGGAGCGACACGTCGTCGACGACCTTGCGCTGCTGGTCGATCGGGTGGTGCACGGTCCAGCCGCGGATCTCCAGGGCGGGCGCCACGCCCTCCTCGGGCTCGTGCGGAGACCGCTCCGGGAAGCGGTTCTCCAGGTCGCGGCCGACCATGCCGCTGATGATCCGGTCCTCGGTGGTCTCCGCCGCCTTCACATCGAGGGTCTCGATGCTCTGGCCGTCGCGGATGATCGTCACCGAGTCGGCGACCTTGCGGATCTCGTTGAGCTTGTGGGAGATGATGATCGAGGTGATGCCCTGCTTCTTCAACTCCAGGATGAGATCGAGGAGTTTGCCGCTGTCCTCGTCGTTCAGCGCGGCGGTCGGCTCATCCAGGATGAGCAGCTTCACCTTCTTCGACAGGGCCTTGGCGATCTCCACGAGCTGCTGCTTGCCCACGCCGATGTCGGCGACGCGGGTGTCCGGGTGGTCGGAGAGACCGACCCGGCGCAGCAGTTCGGTGGCGTGCCGCAGGGTCTCGGTCCAGCTGATGATCCCGCGGGTGGCGTGCTCGTTGCCGAGGAAGATGTTCTCCGCGAGGGAGAGGTAGGGCACCAGGGCCAGCTCCTGGTGGATGATCACGATGCCGCGCTCTTCGCTGGCCCGGATGTCCTTGAACTGGCAGACCTCTCCCTCGAAGAGGATGTCGCCCTCGTAGGTGCCGTGCGGGTGGACGCCGGAGAGGACCTTCATCAAGGTCGACTTGCCGGCGCCGTTCTCCCCGCAGATGGCGTGGACCTCGCCCTGCCGGACGGTCAGCGTGACGTCCGAAAGCGCCTTGACGCCGGGAAAGGTCTTGACGATCGAGCGCATTTCCAGGACGGGTCCCGCCATGGTCGTGCCTTCCAATCAGTGGTGAATCGTCGGTCGGTGGCGGGGACTACTTGACGTCGCTCTCCTTGAGGTAGCCGGAGTCGATGAGCTCCTTCTGGTAGTTGCTCTTGTCGACGGCGACCGGCTCCAGCAGGTAGGCCGGGACGACCTTCGCGCCGTTGTCGTAGGTCTTGGTGTCGTTGACCTCGGGCTTCTTGTCGTTCAGCAGCGCGTCGACCATGTTCGAGGACACCTTGGCGAGCCTTCGGAGGTCCTTGAAGACGCTCATCGACTGCTGGCCGGCGATGATCGACTTCACCGAGGCGACCTCGGCGTCCTGGCCGGTGACGATCGGCAGCGGCTTGCTCTTGGAGCCGTAGTCGTCCGACTTCAGCGCCGACAGGATGCCGATGGAGATGCCGTCGTACGGGGAGAGGACCGCGTCGACGCGCTCGCTCTTGTAGGCCGAGGTCAGGATGTCGTCCATGCGCTTCTGGGCGGTGCCGCCGTCCCAGCGCAGGGTGGTGACCTGGTTGAGCTTGGTCTGCTTGGAGCCGACGACGAGCTGCTTCTTGTCGATGTAGGGCTGCAGGACCTTCATCGCGCCGCCGAAGAAGTAGCGGGTGTTGTTGTCGTCGTTGGAGCCGGCGAACAGCTCGATGTTGAAGGGGCCCTTCTTGCTGCCGTCCTTCAGGCCGAGCTTCTCGACGATGTAGGTGCCCTGGAGCTCGCCGACCTTCTCGTTGTCGAACGAGGCGTAGTAGTCGACGTTCTGCGTGCCGAGGATCAGGCGGTCGTAGGAGATGACCGGGATGTTCGCGTCCTTGGCCTGCTGGAGCACGTTGTTCATCGACTTGTTGTCGATGGCGGCGACGATCAGCGCCTTGACGCCCTGCGTGATCAGGTTCTCGACCTGGGAGACCTGCTGGTCCGGGTCGTCCTCGCCGTAGACCAGCTTGGTCTTGTAGCCCTTGGCCTCCAGCTCCTTGACGACGTTGTTGCCGTCGGCGATCCAGCGCTCGGAGGACTTGGTCGGCATCGCGATGCCGATGGTGCCTCCCTTGGCGTCCCCATCGCTCTCGTTGCTGCCGCCCTCGCTGCTCTGGCCGCAGGCGGACAGGGTCAGGGCGAGGGACGCGGCTCCGGCTATGGCGGCGAGAGCGGCTCTGCGGTTACGCATATTGATCATCCTTGATCTGTGTGCAGGGCTCGGTCCGGGAGGCGCGAAGTCGCTCCGGGTGGTCGTGCCGGAAAGACCGAGAAGAGATGTGTCGGATTGTGGTCGGCTGTGTCTTCTTTTGTGAAGCCGAGTTTCCGGAACGTTATGCCGAGATTTCGAACCGTTGCAGATCGCCCGGCAGTCGCGAGCCGAGCGGCGCCATGTCGCCGTCCGCCCCGTGGCGCGCCAGGAGGTCCAGGGCGAGCCGGCCGCGCCGCACGCGTTCCTTGGCCGTGGCCAGCGTCAACTCCCGCATGTGGTGCCCGTAGGGGTAGATCCCGGGCGCCTTCGACAGGCCGAACTTCAGGTACAACGGGGCGCCGCGCCGGATGAGTTCGGCGACCTCGTACATCCGGACGTAGCCGCCGAGGTCGTCGGGGGCCTCGATGTACATGTCCATCGGAGCGCCCGACACCCGGCGGATCTCGGTGAGGTGATCGAGCGTCAGGTCGCTGGGCACGTTGATCGAGTCGGCGCCCAGGTTCTCGTACACCGCGTACGCCGCCGGGTTGACCGGCCCGATGAGCGCACTCACCTTGAGGGTCGTGTCGGCCGGGATGATGCCGGCCGCGCGCGCCCGGTGCAGGGTCCACAGCACGCCCTCGTCGGCGACGAGCAGGCACTTGACACCCAACTCCGTGGCCCGGACGGCGTCTTCGACACATCCGGCGACGGCGTCGTGGCCGCGGGCTCTGAGACCCGCGCCGCGCGAGTCGGTCCGGGTCGAGCCGCCGATGTCCCAGGTGCCGCGCGGGCCGGTGAACAGGCAGAGCTCGATGTCGCGTTCGGCCGTCGACTCGACCATCTCGGTGATCTCGGCGTCGGTCAGCATCCAGATGCCGCTGCCCTGGCTGATCCGGTGGATCGGCACGTCCAGCCGCGAGGCCTCCTTCAGGACCACCGCGAGCGCCTCGGGACCCTCGCAGGAGGGGATCTCGGTGCGCCAGCGGCCGCCACCGGGGAAGGAGTGCGGCGAGGCGTCGGCGGGGTCGAGGGCGGGCGCCTTCAGGCCGAGGTCGGCGAGCGCCTGCTCACCGGGCCTGCGGGCTGCCGTGGCGGGAGCGTCGGTCACAGGAATGTCCTTCGGTTCGATATTTCGGACGAGGTTCGCGGCTCTGGGTACGGCAAGGCTGGGGGTACGCCGGTACGGGAGCCGTCAGGTTGCCCCCGTACCGGCGTACGTCTACGGGCGGAGCAATACCTTGCCCACCTTCGGATCGCCGGCCCCCACCAGGTCGATGGCCTGCGAGAACTCGGCGAGCGGCAGCTCGTGCGTCACCAGCGGCAGCGGATCGAGCAGACCGGCGGCGAACACCCGCACCGTGTGCGCCCAGGCGTCCGGCGGAGCACCGAAGACGGTGTGCACCTCGAGCTGCTTCACGACGAGATTGGTCGGGTCGAGGCCGTCGGCACCCGGCGCCGGGATACCGGTCAGGACCAGCCGGCCACCCCGCCTGAGCAGAGCGGCGGAGATCCGGCCGGCATCCGCGGACCCGGCCGTCTCGATCACCACGTCGATGTCGTCCGGGAGTTCCTGGTCCTTCGTCCGGAAGTCCGTCGCGCCGTACTGCCGCGACAGCGCCTCACGGTCCCGGCGGGTGCCGACGACCAGCAGCTCGGCCGGCGAGTTCGCCTTAAGGAACTGCACGGCGAACATCCCCAGGGTCCCGGTGCCGACCACCGCGACCCGCTCGCCGGGCTGCGCGTTCGCCTTCAGCGCGGCGGCCGCGATACAGGCGGCGGGCTCCAGGAGGGCCGCGGCGGTGAGGTCGCAGTCGTCCGGAAGGGCGTGCAGGAGACGGGCCGGGAGCGTCAGCGTGGCCGCCATCGCGCCCGGCTGGGTGAACCCGGTCTCCTCGTAACCGGCCGTGCACAGCGTCGTGTCGCCCGCGTGGCAGCGGTCGCAGACCTGGCAGTTGCGAAAACCCTCACCGACGACCTTGCGGCCGACGAGGGACTCCGGAACACCCGCGCCCACGGCCTCGACCGTCCCGGACCACTCGTGGCCCGGGGTGAGCGGGTAGCGCACATAGCCCTCGGGGCGGTTGCCCTGGTAGACCTCGCGGTCGCTGCCGCAGATGCCGGACGCGTGGACGCGGACCAGAGCCTCTCCGGCCTCGGGCCGCCGGGGCTCGTGCGGGACGAGACGGTGCTCGCCCGGGGCGTCGATGACGACCGCGGTGCTCACTGGCTGCCCTTGGGCTTGCGCTGCTCCCAGCCCTCCGCCCAGAGGTCGAAACGGGCCTGCTGCTGCGGGAACTCGGCAGCGGCGTCCACGTCCAGCTCGACACCCAGTCCGGGGGCGTCGGAGAGGTGGAAGCAGCCGTCCTCCGGGTTCACCTGCGGGGCGCCCTTGACGACCTTCTTGATCTCCGCGTCCGCGAAGTCGTTGAAGTGCTCCAGGATCTTGAAGTTCGGGGAGGTGAAGCCGACCTGGAGCGAGGCGGCGGTCAGGACCGGGCCGCCGACGTTGTGCGGGGCCACCAGCATGTAGTGCGTCTCGGCCGTCGCCGCGAGCTTGCGGGTCTCCCAGATGCCACCGATATGGCCGACGTCCGGCTGGATGATGTCGACGGCCTGGCTCTCGAACAGCTCGCGGAACTCGATCCGGTCGTGGATGCGCTCACCGGTGGCGACCGGCATGTCGACCTTGGCGGCGACCTTCTCCAGCGCCTTGAGGTTCTCCGGCGGGACCGGCTCCTCCAGCCACGCCGGGTTGAACGGCGCCAGCTCCCTGGCCAGGCGTACGGCCGTGGCGGGGGAGAAGCGGCCGTGCATCTCCAGCATCAGCTCCGCCTCGGGGCCGATGGCGTCCCGGACCGCCTCGATGAGGGAGACGGCGTACATGGTCCCCTGGTGGTCCAGCTCGAAGTGGCCCGTGCCGAACGGGTCGATCTTGAGCGCCCGGTAGCCGCGCTCCATCACGCCCTGGGCGGCCTTGTGGTACGCCTCGGGAGTCCGCTCCGTGGTGTACCAGCCGTTGGCGTACGCCTTGACCTTGTCGGTGACCTTGCCGCCCAGCAACTGCCAGACGGGGACGCCGAGGGCCTTGCCCTTGATGTCCCAGCACGCCATCTCGATCACGGCGATACCGGACATCACGATCTCGCCCGCGCGGCCGTAATCGCCGTACTTCATGCGCTTGACGAGGTCCTCGACAGCGAAGGGGTCGGAGCCGAGAATGTGGTTGGCCTCGGCCTCCCTCAGGTAACCGAGAAGGGCGTCGGTGTGTCCCAGCATCCGGGTCTCGCCGACTCCGGTGATCCCCTCGTCGGTGTGCACCTGGACGTAGGTCAGGTTGCGCCAAGGCGTCCCGACCACGTGTGTGCTGATTCCGGTGATGCGCACGGCGGTTGTCCCTCGCAGCTTCGTCGGCTCAGTTTCGTCAGTCTTCATTCAGCCAGTTCGACGTGTTCGAGATTTCGGCACACGTTCGAAATGCTGGCGTGACAGTAAGGATGCGGTGGTCGGGGTGTCAATGGGTCGCGCGCATAACGGTTTCGATAGTTTCGAAACCAGAGGTGAGGCGTGTCCGTGCAGAACCTTCACAGCTGGATCTAGGAACGTTACCGGCGCGGAACTTAACCTTCCCGCGTCATGGACTACTGCGACCCGTGCCGACGGCACCTCAACGGCGCGCTGGCCTGCCCGGGGTGTGGCACCTCGGCCGATGCGCTGCGCTGGCGTGAGAATGAGCTTGAGCAGGAGCGTGAGTACGGCGATCGCGGTGACTCGGGCGAGGCTGTCGGGGTGGGCGGGTCCGATGGTGAGCGTGACGACTACGACGACTACGACGACCACGAAGACGATGGTGAGCCGGTGGGACGTGCCGCTCGCCGGCGTGGACGCGGGCGTGAGCGCGGGCCGGTCGCCGATGGCCCGGGTGGTGGGGCGAGCCGACGGGACCGGAAGGCGGCCGCGCATCGCCGGCGGCGGCGTCGGACGCTGTTCATCGTGGCGGGGTTCGTGCTGGCGGCGGGTGGGCTGAGCCTCGCGGAGCTGGGCATGGACGCGCCGAAGTCGACGTCGAAGCCGGCGGAGGCCGAGGGTGAGTCGGCGGACGCGGGCGAGACGGTCCGCCCCGCGGGCGACAAGGCCGGGGTTGAGGGGGCGTCGAGGTCCCCTTCCCCGGAGGCGTCTGACTCTCCGTCGGCTTCCAAGTCCCCGAAGGACGAGAAGCCGAAGGACGACGAGCCGACCCGGACTCCTACGGCGGAAACGTCCTCGAGCCGCCCGACCTCGGCCCCCACGGCCGCGCCGCCGGCTCCGGCCCCGACCCGGACCGCGGACCCGACGCCCCCGGCCCCGACACCGGAACCGTCCCCGACGAAGACGTGCAACCGCTTCCTGTGGTGGTGCGCGTAGTGCCTACGCGGTGGGTGGAGGGCGGGGCCGTGTCGGGGGGTGTCCGTCCTCGGAACGGCGCGATGGGGTCGGATACCAATTGACTGTTCGT
>NZ_JBHUQX010000366.1:0-9767 GCF_042674225.1 Streptomyces sp. NPDC056948 | reverse complement strand
GCTGCATGATGTGCCCATGCGTGCTGCCCGGCTCATCAAGATGGTGCTGCTCCTGCAGTCCCGGCCCGCCATGACGGCCGCCGAGCTCGCCCGTGAGCTGGAGGTGTCGGAGCGGACGGTGACACGGGACGCCCAGGCGCTGTCGGAGGCGGGCGTGCCGGTGTACGCGGACCGGGGCCGGGCCGGCGGGTACCGGCTGGTCGGCGGGTACCGGACGCGGCTGACCGGGCTGCACCGCGGCGAGGCGGAGGCGCTGTTCCTGTCCGGGGTGCCGGGGGCGCTGCGCGAGATGGGCCTGGAGGACGCCGCCTCGGCCGCTCAGCTCAAGGTGTCGGCGGCTCTGCTGCCGTCCCTGCGGGACGCCTCGAAGACGGCGGCGCAGCGGTTCCATCTGGACGCGCCGAACTGGTTCAAGGAGCCGAGGACGCCCGCGCTGCTGCCTGCCGTCGCCGACGCGGTGTGGGACGACCGGCGGGTCGTCGCGCGGTACCGGCGCGGGGAGGACGAGGTCGTCCGGGAGCTGGAGCCGTACGGGCTCGTGCTGAAGGCGGGCACCTGGTATCTGTGCGCGCGGGTGGCCGGGGGCGGGTCCTTCCGGGTGTACCGGATCGACCGGTTCACGGCGGTGGACCCGGGCGGGGAGCGCTTCGAGCGGGAGCCGGAGTTCGAGCTGCCCGCCTTCTGGGAGGAGCGGGCCGAACAGTTCGCCCGGTCCATCCTGCGGGCGCGGGTGGTGGTGCGGCTGTCCCCCGACGGTGTGCGCGGACTGCCGTACGCCCTCGACGCGCTGTCCGCGAGGGAGGCCCTGGCGGACGCGGACGGTCCGGACGGCGACGGATGGGTGACGGTGGCTCTGCCGGTGGAGTCCGAGGAGGTCGCCCACACGCAGTTGACGGCGCTCGGCGCGGAGGTGGAGGTGCTGGCGCCCGAGGGCCTGCGCGAGCGGTTCGCGGGGGACGCGCTGCGGCTGGCGGGGCTGTACCACCCCGAGCCCCCCGCATAACGATCCCGCGCACTCCGGGTGCGCCCGTGTGCCCCAGGGCCGATGCTTGTCCCGTGATGGACGAGACGGAGTTCTGGGAGCTGGTCGACGACGCTCGCGAGGCTGCCGAAGGCGACCCGGAGGAACAGGCCGACCTGCTCGTGGAGCGGCTCTCGCAGCGGGATCCGGACTCGGTCCTGGACTTCGCCCGTCACTTCGAGTCGCGCTACAACCGCGCCTACCGATGGGACCTGTGGGGCGCCGCGTGGGTGCTGCTCGACGGGGCGAGCGACGATGCCTTCGACTTCTTCCGGTGCTGGCTGATCGGCCAGGGCCGCCATGTCTTCGAGGGCGCCGTGCACGACCCGGACTCGCTCGCCGAGCTGCTGGACGACTTCGACGAGGAGATCGACGGCGACGGCGAGGAACTCGGCTACGCGGCGGACGAGGCCTACGAGCAGCTCACCGGCGTGGTCGCCCCCGATCTGGAGATCCCGCCCGCGCCCCCGGAACCGGAGGGCACCTCGCTCGACTTCGAGAACGAGCGGCTCCTCGCCGAGCGCTATCCCCGGCTGTGGGAGCGCTTCAGGGGCTGACTGCCAGGCTCCGGGTGCCGGACTTCACCGCGTGGTGCAGCGGGGCCGCGTTGGCCTGGTCGAGGGCGGACGCGGTGGCCGCCGCCGGGCCCAGGACGACGGTCGCGACCGCGCAGAGCACCGCCCAGGGGCCGCGCGTGGCCGCGCTCCAGGTGTGCGGGTTCTTCGTACGACCGTTGTTCATGGTCCCCACCTCCGGTCGGCTGCCTGTGAGGGTGACCGTAGGGGGCCGGGATCTGAGGACACTGCGCGCCGGCTGTGGCCTTGCTGTGGGTCCTTCGGCCGGTGCTGCAGACGGGCCGCCAGCTCTCTGATCTCCGGCAGGCGGGCGTGCAGGGCGGCGCCGGGGCAGCTCGTCATGTAGCCGTCGTTGTGGCCCGCGAGGGCGGGCAGTTTCGCGGAGGTGCCGGCCGCGTACCGGCTCAGGCCGTTGCTGGAGACCAGGCGGACGCTCGCCCGCGGGTCGGTGCCGGACAGGCCCAGTTTCCAGGCGGACAGCGCGGCGATGGCGTGCATCATGGCCCGCGGTACGGGCATGCCGGCGGTGAAGGTGCCGAGGGCGGCGA
Source organism: Streptomyces sp. NPDC056948 (assembly GCF_042674225.1). Lineage (NCBI taxonomy): Bacteria > Bacillati > Actinomycetota > Actinomycetes > Kitasatosporales > Streptomycetaceae > Streptomyces > Streptomyces sp. NPDC056948. Next base: position 7,623 of record NZ_JBHUQX010000366.1, on the reverse strand, counting down.
TGCCCGTGGTGCCGTGGTTGAAGCCCTGGGTGTGGGCGCCGGTCACGGCACGCTCGACGCCGCCGGCGCGGCCCTCGTAGATGGTGCCGCAGCGGTCGACGACGAAGTTGTAGCCGATGTCGTCCCAGTCGCGGGTGCCGGTCTGGCCGGTGTACACGTCCCGGATGATGCGGGGCGCGTCGGCGCAGTCGTAGCCGTTGGGCGTGTCGGTGTGGTGGACGAACACGGCGCCGACCCGGGCGTCGTAGCGGGGGCGCGGCTGCTTGCGGGCGGCGTCGCCCAGCCAGTGCGATCGGGGCACGATGTGCGGCCGGGGGGCGGTGTAGGGCTTGGCGTCGGGGCGGGCCGCGGCCGCCCGTGGGGCGGTCTCGGCGGCGTTCTCGACGCCGTAGGCGCACAGCACCAGCGCGACGGCGGCGGAGAGGCCCGGCAGGCAGCCGAGGCCCACCCGGGCGGCGCGCGGCAGGCCGGTTATGCCGGGTGTCCTGGCGGCGCGGGGCCTGCGCGCACCCCGCCGTCTTCGGAAGACACGCATGTGCTCACTGTCGACCCGATCCGGTCCGTCCGCGATGTGTGATGTGCCACCCGGTGGAACCATCGTCACGGTCCGCGACGTTTTTCCGGATGCACGGACGCGTGGCCGGTTCTGATCATCCGCGCGCGTGTGACTGATCACCGGGCCCTCCCCCCACGTACTAAGGGGTTCCGAATGAAAGGCGGCGTGCGTGGACCTGCTCGACATCCTGCTGTTGCTGGTCGTCCTGGCCTATGCGGCGTCCGGGTACCGGCGCGGGCTGGTGGCCGGCTGTGTGTCTCTGGCGGGCTTCGTGGGCGGCGCGGCCATCGGCGTGTGGGTCCTGCCGTGGGTGATGGACCTGGTGACGCCGGGGACGACGGGGGCGACGCTGACAGCGGTGTTCACGGTGCTGCTCCCGGCGGTGGTGGGGCACGAGCTGGCGGGGCGCCTCGCGCTGCGGCTGCGGCGGGAGCTGGACAGAGGGCCGCTCAGAGTGGCGGACGGGATCGGCGGGGCCGTGGCCAACTCCGTCGCCGTGCTGATCGTGGCGTGGGTGGCCGCGAGCGTCCTGGGCGTGTCCTCGTCGCCGCTGGTCACCTCGGCGATCCGGGACTCGCGGCTGCTCGACGCCGTGCAGCGGACGATGCCGGACACCACGCCGGACTGGTTCTCGGGGGCCACGTCAGCGCTGACCCAGGCGGGCTTCCCGCAGGTCTTCAACCCGTTCGAGAACGAGTCGACCGCCGAGGTCGCCGCGCCCTCCGGTGACAGTGTCACAGCGGCCGCCACCAGCGCCGCCAAGCGGAGCACGGTGAAGGTCGAGGGCGTCGCCGGCACCCAGGGCCGCGAGGGCAGCGGGTTCGTGTACTCCCGGGAGCACGTGATGACCAACGCCCATGTGGTGGCCGGCATCGACGAGCCGACCGTGCAGATCGGCGGGGTCGGGCGGACGTACGAGGCGCGGGTGGTGCTCTTCGACTCGCAGAAGGACGTGGCCGTGCTGTACGTGCCGGGTCTGAAGGCCCCGGTGCTGCGGTTCGACGACGCGGCGGAGCGCGGCGACTCGGCGGTCGTCGCGGGCTATCCGGAGGACGGCGACCTGAACCTCCAGGGGGCGACGGTCGCGAACCGCGTGCGGGCGACGGGCCAGAACATCTACAACGACGGGACGGTCACCCGCGAGATCTACTCGATCCGCTCCACCGTCCGCCCCGGCAACTCCGGCGGCCCTCTCCTCACCACCGACGGCCGGGTCTACGGCGTCGTCTTCGCCCGCTCCACGTCGGACGCCGAGACCGGCTACGTCCTGACGGCGGCCGAGGTCGCCTCGGACGCGCGACGGGCGGCGGACTCGACGACCCCGGTGGACACGGGGGATCTCGCCGCGTCATGACGCCCGGTCGGGTGGCATCCGGTCAGGCGGCCGGCAGGGAGCGCCCCATGAAGACGTCGTCGACGTACGCCCCGTCGAGGAAGAACTCCTCCGGCAGGACCCCCTCCACCACGAACCCCTCGGACTCGTAGAGCTTGCGGGCCGGCGTGTTGTGCGCGAGGACGCGCAGGGTGATGCGCCGCGCCCCCTGCCGTCGCGCCTCCTCCCCCGCCGCCCTCAGCAGCGCCCGGGCGACGCCGTGCCCGCGCGCCTCCTCCGCGACGGCGAGCCCCCGGATCATCCGCACATGGGCGTTGCAGGCGAGCGACGTCGCGATCCCCAGCCGCAGATAGCCGGCCACGGCTCCGTCGAGCTCGGCGACGAGACATTCCTGCGACGGGTCCCGCTCGGAGAAGAAGGGACCGTACGGCGGCTCGGGGCGGGGCTGGACGGCGTGCAGATGCGACCAGGTGGCGCGGTCGAGCAGCCCCAGCGCCTCCTCGTCGTCGAGCCGTGCGGGTCGTATGTGCGGAGTCGGCATGGCGGTCACGTTACGTCGGCGAGACCGGTTCCCGACGGGGCTTTTACGGAGGTGACCGGCAAGATTGAGCCATGCGACGCATCGCGGTGACCGGCGCCTCCGGTCTGATCGGCAGCGCTCTGGTGCGGTCTCTGACCGCGGACGGGCACGAGGTGGTGCGCCTGGTGCGCCATGAGCCCCGGGCGGCGGACGAGGTCCGCTGGGACCCGGAGGGCGGGCGGGTGGACGCGGCCGGGCTCGCCGGCTGCCACGGGGTGGTGAACCTGGCGGGGGCCGGGGTCGGCGACCGCCGCTGGACGGACGCCTACAAGCGGCGGATCCGCGACAGCCGGGTGAACGGCACGGCGGCGCTCGCCGGGGCTGTCGCCGCGCTGGACGAGAAGGACCGGCCGCGGGTCTTCGTGAACGGCAGCGCCATGGGCTACTACGGCGAGACCGGGGACCGGACCGTCGACGAGAGCGCACCGGCGGGTGAGGGCTTCCTGCCCTCGCTGTGCGTGGACTGGGAGGGCGCCACGGCACCGGCCCAGGAGGCCGGTGTACGCACGGTGTTCACGCGGACCGGCCTGGTCGTGTCCCGCGACGGCGGTGCGTGGGGGCGGCTGTTCCCGCTGTTCCAGGCGGGGCTCGGCGGGCGGATGGGCGACGGGCTGCAGTACTGGTCGTTCATCGCGCTGCACGACGAGGTCGCCGCGATCCGGCATCTCATCGACACGGACGGTCTGTCCGGGCCGTTCAACGTCACCGCGCCGAACCCCCTGACGAACCGTGAGATCACCGAGGTGATGGGACGCGTGCTGCACCGTCCGACGCTGTTCGCCGTGCCCGCGCCCGTCCTGCGGAGCGTGCTCGGCGAGATGGCCGGGGATGTGCTCGGCAGCGCCCGGGTGCTGCCGACGCGGCTGCTCGAGTCGGGCTTCCGGTTCGCCTTCCCGGAGATCGAGGGGGCGATCCGGGCGGCGCTGTGACGGTTCCCGGCCGTCCCGGGGCAGCTCTTCGAGTCACCCACAAGCGCGCTGCGACCACTTCATGCCCACAAGGCATCCGTATGCGACCACCGTGCGACCGTGCCCTGTTGATGCGCGACCCCATTTGACCGATCACAGCCCTACCCTCGACCAGAACTCGCGTATCCCTGCGGCCTGTTGAGGGCATGACGTCTCCAGCGCCCGCGCAACCTCGAGGAGGGGCACGTGCTTGAGCCCGCGTACCAGGCGGACGTGGTCGTCGTGGGGGCCGGGGTCGCCGGACTCTCGGCCGCGAACCGGCTCACCCGCGCAGGAGTGACGACCATGGTCCTGGAGGCCGGCCACGGGGTCGGCGGCCGCATGGCGACGGAGAAGGTCGACGGCTTCCGGCTCGACCGCATCGGCCAGTTGCTGTCCACGGCGTATCCGGAACTACGACTGACACCAGGCCTGGGCGGGCTGGTGCTGCGCCCCTTCGCGCCCGGTGTCCTGCTGCACGGCGACGGACGCCACCATCGCGCGGGCGTCCAGGCGGGCGCAGGGGGCGCACGGGGCGCACTCCATGCGGTGCGCGCCCTGGCGAGCGCCCCCCGGTCGCCGGCCGCGCCCAGGCCGCCCAGGAGGCCGGTGGCCGTACCGGGCCGACAGGTCTCCGTCCCCCGGAGCCGGTCCGGCGCCCCGCTCGGCACGGCCGTCGACCAGGCCCGGCTGGGTGCCGCTCTCACCCGGCTGGCGAGTACACCGGCCGAACGACTGCTGGCCCGACCGGAGCGGCCCGCCGGTGAGGCCCTGGCGGCGCGCGGGCTGCCCGCCCGTACGATCGACGGCTTTCTGCGTCCGCTGCTCGCGGCCCTGCTGTGCGACCCGGACCTGACCACGTCCAGCCGGTGCGCGGACCTGGCGCTGCGGGCCTTCGCGAGCGGCCGGCTCTGCGTACCGGAGGGCGGCGCCGAGGCCCTGCCGGAGCTGCTGGCACGCACGCTGCCGCCGGGCACGGTGCACACCGGCGTGCGTGTCACCTCCGTCTCCACGACCTCGGTGACCACCGCCGAGCACGGCGAGATCCGCTGCCGGGCGGTCCTGGTGGCGACCGATGCCCGGGCCGCCGCCGAGCTGCTGCCCGGGCTGCGGGTGCCGGAGTTCCATCCGGTGACGGTGGTGCATCACACGACCGACGAGCCGCCGGAGACGGGGGCGTCGCTGCTGCTCGACGCGGATCTCGGCGGGCCGGTCGCGCACACGGCGGTGGTGAGCCGTGTCGATCCGTCCCGGGCGCCGGCCGGGCGGGCGCTGGTGTCTTCGACGGTGCTGGGGCGGCCGCCGGGGGATGTCGACACGGCGGTGCGGATGCACTTGGCGCGGTTGTACGGGATGCCGACGGCTCGGTGGGAGACGTTGGCCGTGCACCAGACCGTGGAGGCCGTGCCGGCGATGCGGCCGCCGCATGATCTGCGGCGGCCGGTGCGGTTGATCGCCGGGCTGTATGTGTGTGGGGATCACCGCGATACCAGTACGGTCCAGGGGGCTTTGCACTCTGGACATCGGGCGTCTGCGGCGATCTTGGCGGATCTGGGGGCGGGGCGGTCCATGCATGTTGCCGATCCGCTGCCGACTGTGCCTCGGGCTGCGTAGGTGATTCGTCGGCTGCGGGTGCGCGGGGGTTGATCGCGCAGTTCCCCGCGCCCCTACAGAAGGGCCGCTACCTTGTCGCGGTACGTCCGCACCGGGGCCGCGTCCTTGTACGGCTCGAGTCTCCTTTCGAAGTCCCTCACGTACTCCACCGCCCGCACCGAACGCATCTCCGCTGCCTGGCCCGCCGCCTCCGCTCCTAGTTGGCAGGCCTGGTCGAGTTCGCCCAGGCCCAGGCGGGCGGTGGCCAGGACGACGCGGCAGAAGAGGCGGCTGCGGGCGTAGGAGGGGGCGCGTAGTTGCAGGGAGCGTTCCGCGTGCTGGGCGGCGGCGCGGAACTGCTGCAGGTCGCGGTGGCAGTGGCCGAACTCGTCGGCGAGCTGTGCCTCGTCGAAGAACTTCGCCCAGTGCGGTACGTCGTCCCCGGGCCGGGCCGTCTCCAGGGCGCGCTCGGCGCGGACCAGGGCCGCGGTGCAGGCCCGGACCTCGCCCAGCACCCCGTGCCCGCGCGCCTCGGAGGCGTGCAGCAGCGTCTGCACGACGGGCGGGGCGGAGGTGCCGACGCCCTGCTGTGCCACGCGGGCGAGCTGCACGGCCTCCCGCCCGTGCCCGAGGTAGACGGCCTGGCGGCTCATGGTGACCAGCACATACGCCCCGTACGTCCGGTCCCCGGCCGCCTGGGCGAGCCGGAGCGCCTGCACGAAATAGCGCTGGGCGAGTCCGTGCGCGGCGATGTCGTACGACGTCCAGCCCGCGAGCCGGGTCAGGTCGGCGGCGGCCGCGAACAGCCGGCGGCCGGTCTGCTCGCCGTAGGTGCCGCGCAGCATCGGCTCGCACTCGTGCTCCAGATAGCGCACCAGGGCCTGGCGGGCGTGACCGCCGCCGTAGGCGTCGTCGAGGGTGCGGAAGAGCTCGCCGACCGAGCGCAGGGCGGCGATGTCACCGGCGGTGACCTTCTGGCCGGGTCCGCGCTCGGCCTGGCCGCGCTGGCGGGGCAGGGACGGTACACCCGGCTCGGCGGTCGCCGGGAGGCGGACAGGCGTGCGGCCCTGGGCCGGGATGCGGGCGGCGGGCGGCTCGCCCCGGGCGACCTTCTCGTCGGCCCGGCCGATCAGCCAGTCCCGGCTCGGCACGACGAGCCCGGCCGGGGTGAAGGCGATCTTGCGCAGCTCGGCGTGGCTGCCGGAGTCCTTGCGCCACAGCCCGCTGACGATGTCGACGGCCTCCTCGGGGGTGGCCGCGAACTCCAGCCCCGCGTAGACCGGGGCGCAGGCGTCCAGGCCGAGATCCTGGGCGCTGAGGCGGCGGCCCAGGCGCCGGGTGAAGACCTCGGCGATGAGGGCGGGCGTGGTGCCTCGGGGCTGCTGGCCGCGCAGCCACCGGGTGACGGAGGTCTTGTCGTATCTCAAGTCGAGCCCGTGTTCGAGACCGAGCTGGTCCACGCGACGGGCGAGTCCCGCGTTGGAGAACCCCGCTTCTGCGATGAGCGCGGCGAGCTGTCGGTTGGGGGTGCGCTGCGCGGGTCGTTCCGTCATGGTGCGGTGCGGTCTCCTGCCTTCCGGTGTTGGTGATGTGCCGGATTGCGTGTGAGCAGGCCTTTTGGCTTGCTGGACGGCGCGAATGTAGCGGAGAGTAAGCACCCCATCACACATTTTCACGGACATTCATCCGATCGTGTGAGGATTGGCCCCGGGACTGACGTGTTCGGGCCGGACGTACAGTGGCTTGGGCGCGATAGGTGCCTGACACACCCGTCCGAGGGAGGCGCTTGCCGTGAGTGGGTTGCGGTTCGTCCGCATGGGGTTCGGTGACGAGGCCGTCGAGTACCAGGAGGCCTGGGACGAGCAGCGCCGGGTGCACGCGGCCCGGTTCGCCGACGAGATCTCCGACACGGTCCTGCTCCTGGAGCACCCCCCGGTCTACACGGCGGGACGGCGCACGGCGGACAACGAGCGGCCCCTGGACGGCACGCCGGTCGTCGACGTGGACCGCGGCGGCAAGATCACCTGGCACGGCCCGGGCCAGCTGGTGGGCTATCCGATCCAGAAGCTCCCCCGCCCGGTGGACGTAGTGGCGCACGTACGCCGCCTCGAAGAGGCCCTGATCCTCACCTGCGCGGAGTTCGGCCTGGAGACCAGCCGGGTCGAGGGCCGCAGCGGCGTGTGGGTCCTGGGCGACCCGGTCGAGCGGCGCCCCGCGCTCGTCGGCGGGCTGGCCCTGGACTTCGACCCGCGTCTGCACGACGAGGAGTTCGACCCGCGCCTGAACGGCCCGGAGTACGCCCCGTCCAACGCGGGCCAGCGCCGCGAGGACCGCAAGATCGCCGCGATCGGCATCCGCGTGGCCAAGGGCGTCACCATGCACGGCTTCGCGCTCAACGTGAACCCCGACAACAAGTGGTTCGACCGGATCATCCCCTGCGGCATCCGCGACGCGGGCGTCGCCTCCCTGGCGAACGAACTGGGCCGCGACGTGCCGATCGCCGAGGTGCTGCCGGTCGTCGAGCGCCACCTGAGGGACGTACTGGGGAACGCGGAGCTGAAGCCGCGGGAGATCGAGAAAACACCGGCAACCGTCAGCCCGTCCGGCGCTTGAG
>NZ_JBHUQX010000365.1:0-9773 GCF_042674225.1 Streptomyces sp. NPDC056948 | reverse complement strand
GGGCGGTGCTCCCCCGGCGCAGGCACCGGTGCGGCCGTCGCCGCAGCGACCCTGGCAGGTGCCGCCGGGGCCTGCGCGCGCGGCGGTGCGGCCGGTGCCGGCGAACCCAGCCGTTCCCGAACGACCCGGGCCAGCCCGCCGAAGGTCGACTCGTCGAAGAACGAGTCGAGGCTGATCTCCAGCCCCAGGGCATCACGTATGCGGGCGCTCAACCGCAGCGCGGCGAGCGAGTGTCCTCCCTGGTCGAAGAAGTCGTCCTCGGGGCTCACCGCATCGACGCCCAGTACCTCGCACCACAGGGCGCTCAGCACCGAGTCGGTGTCCGCCGTCACCTCGCTCACGGCCGCCTCCACTTCCTTCACGTCGCTTGGTTCGTCGATCTCCATGTGCTGCGAAACGCCTGATTCGCGCGGGGCGGGCCCGGTGGCTTCCGGCTCGATCCAGCACCGCTCCCGGGTGAAGGAGTACGTCGGGAGCGACACGCGCCGTACGCTCTCGCCCTCGTCCCGCCACAGCTCGCCGAGCCCCCGGCGCCACAGCTCACCGACGGCTTCCAGTCCCGAGGAGAGGGACCCGCCGTGCCGTGGCCGGTCGAACCCGGCGAGCAGGGGCTTCCGGTCCCGCAGGATGTCGCTCACGAGCCCCTGCAGCGTGGAACCCGCTCCCGTTTCCCACCACACGGCGGGACCGAGCTCGTCCGAGGCGGCGCGGACCGCGTCGGAGAAGCGCACGGGCAGCCGGATCTGCGAGGCCCAGAACCGCGGGTCGACGGCCTCGGAGTCACCGAGCCGGCGTCCCGTCGCGCCCGAGAACAACGGTGTCCGGGGGGCGTTCAGACCGAGTCCGGCCATCACGCCGGCGAAGTCGGCCGCGGCGGCGGCCATGCTCGGCGAGTGGAACGCGCGCGAGGTGCGCAGCCGTACGGTGGTCAGTCCGGCCGCCCGGCAGCGGTCCGTGAAGGCGGCCACGCTCTCGGCCGGGCCGGAGACGACCGTCGAGTGCGGTCCGTTGTGGGCCGCGATGACCGGACGGGCGGCCCGCTCCGGCAGCCGGGTGTCGAAGTCGCCGTCGCGTACCGCCGTCAGCCCGGCACCCTCTTCGTGCGGCCCGCCGACGCCGCCGGCCCTGCCCTCGGCCAGCAGCTCCGCCACTTCCTCGGGCGGCGCGACGACGGCCGCCATCGCACCCGGCGGCGCGGCCTCCATCAGCCGTGCCCGCGCGGTCACCGCGGCCATCCCGTCCGCGAGGGTGAGGACCCCGCCGACGCAGGCCGCGGACAGCTCGCCGAGGCTGTGTCCGATGAGTGCCCGCGGCTCGAGTCCCCGGGCGGTCAGGCTCCGTGCCGTGGCGACCTGGTCCAGGAAGAGGCAGGGCTGGGCGAGCAGGGTGCTCATGGAGCCGTCCGGCGCGTCGGCCTGCGCGGAGTCCGCCAGGACGAGCAGCGCATCCGCCACCTCCTGCCGGAGAGCGGGGTCGACGGCCTCCAGTCCCTCGTCGACGCAGGAGCGGTAGACCGGGTCGGCGTCGTAGCGGGCACGTCCCATCCCCGGTCGCTGGGTGCCCTGTCCGGGGAACATCAGCACCGCGCCCGCTCCGGCGCTGACGCCGGCCTGGCCGAGTGTCGCGCGGCGCAGCAGGGCCGGTGCCCGAGCGGTGTCCGGGGCGACAACCGCCGCACGCCAAGGTAGGCGGGCCCGGCCGACGCGGAGGGTGTACGCCACATCGGCGAGGGAGAGGTCCGGGTTCGCTTCCAGATGGTCGGCCAGGCGGTGGACTGCCCGGCCCAACGCGGCCTCGTCGGCGGCCGAGAGCGTCAGGAGCTGAGGGACGGCGGACGCCGGAGCCGTGGCGGGCGCGGCGGACTCGGCGTTCTTGGCGGCCTTGGCGTTCTTGGCGGCCTTGGCGACCTCGGCGTTATTGGCGACCTCGGCGGACGGCTCCTCCACGATGACGTGGGCGTTGGTCCCGCCGATGCCGAAGGAGCTGATCCCCGCGCGCCGGGGCGTCGGCCCCTGCGGCCACGGCAGTGGCGTGGCGGGGAAGCGCAGTGCGGTTCCCTCCGAGGCGAGCCGTTCAGCGGGGCGGGTGAAGTTCGCGATCGGGGGCACCGTGCCCTGGCGTACGGCGAGTACGGCCTTGATCAGGCCCACCACTCCGGCCGCGGCGTCGAGATGACCGGTGTTCGACTTCACGGCGCTGACGTACAGCGGAGCGCTTTCCGCGTCCCGCGCCCCGTCGAGGAAGACGTCGCGCAGAGCCGAGACCTCCACCGGGTCGCCGAGTCTGGTGGCGGTGCCGTGCGCCTCCACCAGGCCGATCGACTCCGCAGGTACCCCTGCCACTTCGAGGGCGGCGCGGATGACCCCGGCCTGGGCGGACGGACCGGGCGCGGTGTAACCGACCTTGCGGGCACCGTCGTTGTTGACGGCGGACCCGAGGATGACGCCGTGGATGACGTCCCCGTCGGCGAGTGCGTCCTCCAGCCGCTTCAGTACGACGACCCCCGCCCCGTCACCGGGGATGGTGCCCTCCGCGTCCTCGTCGAACGGCCGGCACAGACCGTCCGGGGAGAAGATGCCCCCCGGCTCGTGGACGTAGCCGTGCCGGGAGGGCGGCGCGAGCGAGCAGCCGCCGGCGAGGGCGAGGTCGCTTTCGTACGCCAGCAGGCTCTGCACCGCCATATGCGTGGCGACCAGGGACGTCGAGCACGCGGTCTGGACCGTGATGCTCGGCCCCTGGAGGTTGAGCTTGTAGGAGATACGGGTGGACGCGAAGTCCTTCTCGGTGGCGATGACCACCTGGAGGGGCCCGGCGTTCTGCGAGATCTTCGGGTCGGCGAGCACCTCTTGGAGATAGGCGTTGCCGCCGATGCCGGTGAAGACACCGGTGCGGTTCTCCTCCGGCCCCGCCGGGGCGTACCCGGCGTCCTCCAGCGCGCGCCAGGCGCACTCCAGCAGGATCCGCTGCTGCGGGTCGAGCAGGGACGCCTCCAGCGGCGAGTAGCCGAACAACTTCCGGTCGAATCCCCGGACATCGTCGAGAACGGCTCGCACCGGGACATAGCCCGCGGCGTCGATGCTGCTGCGCGGCACACCAGCGGCGCGCAGCTCTTCCTCGCCGAAGCGGGCGGCGGCGTGTTCACCGGACACCACCATCCGCCAGAACGCGTCCAGATCCTCGCCGGTGCCGGGCAGCCGCGCCGCCATGCCGACCACGGCGATCCGCCCGTCGACGGGGCGTCGGCGACCGGAGGACCGGCCCGCCGGCAACGGCTCTGTCCCGTCCGCCGGGGAGGTGCCGTACTTCCCGTGCAGGAACCGGGCGCAGGCTCGGACGGTGGTGTGGTGGAAGAGATCGGTGACGCTGATCTCCAGACCGGCGCCGGCCAGTGCCTCGTGGACCTTCAGCAGCGCGAAGCTGTGCCCGCCCACGTCGAAGAAGTTGTCGTCCAGCCCGATGACGGACTGCTCGAGCACCGCCTGCCAGGTCGCCAGCACGATCCTCGTGAGGTCCGCGAGGTCCCGTCCCCGGGAGGCAGCCGGGACGTCCTCGGACGAGGCAGCCGGAACGTCCTCGGACACGGCTGTCCGCTCGTCGGTCGGCTGCTCGCGGGACAGCAGGCCGAGCATGCGGGCACGGTCCGCCTTCCCGTTCGGTGTCAGCGGAACGCTGTCGAGCCGGACGAAGCGGCTCGGCCGGAGGTAGGGCGGCAGCACCGACCGCAGGTGATCGCGCAGTTCGGTCTCCGGCAGGGGCCCGTCGACGACCACGAAGGCGACCAGGGTGTCGTCGTGGGCGAGGACGGCGCAGGCCGAGGGGCGGCGGCGTCCGGGCAGCCGCAGCACGGCCCGTTCGACCTCCGCGGGCTCGACGCGGTGGCCCCGCACCTTCAGTTGGTCGTCGGCGCGTCCCAGATACTCGAGCTCGCCGCCGGTGCGCCAGCGGGCGAGATCGCCGGTGCGGTACATCGTTCCGCCGGCGTGGAACGGGTCGGGTGTGAAGCGTGCCGCGGTCTGCGCGGTGTCGTTCAGGTAGCCGCGGGCGACGTGCCCGCCTCCGATGCAGAGCTCCCCCGGCACGTCGAGTCCGGCGGGATCGCCGTTCTCGTCGAGTACGTAGCAGCGGGCCTGCGGGAGCGGAACACCGATCGAGTTCGTCCGCACGGAGTCGAGTGCGGAGGTGTTGACCGGCCGCGCGGTGACGTGGACGGTCCCCTCGGTGATCCCGTACATGTTCACCACGGTGGCGTCGAGACCGCTGTCACCGAGCAGCAGGGCCAGCCGGTCCCAGTCGAGTGCCTCGCCGCCGAGCACGATGTACCGCAGCTTCGGGTCCTCCGGCCGGGCCGCGGCGGTCAGTTCCGGGGCCAGGCGGTAGAGCGAGCCGGGAGTCTGGCTGAGGACCGTCACCCCGCGCTCGGCGACCAGGGCGGCGAGCGCCGCAGGGTCGCGCACCTGGTCGTTGCCCGCGATGACGCAGGTACCGCCGGTGGTCAGCGGGCCCCAGATCTCCCAGACCGAGAAGTCGAAGGCGAACGAGTGCGTGCACAGCCACACATCCGTCCGGTCCGTCTCCAGCCCGGCAGGCCGGTCGGCGAAGAGCTGGGAGAGACAGGAGTGCGGCACCTCGACGCCCTTGGGCTCCCCGGTCGAGCCGGAGGTGAAGATGACGTACGCGGCCTGTTCGGGGGCGCTGTCCTCGAGCGGCGGGGCGTCGACGACGTCGGCAGGGGCCACTGGAGTTGCGGAAGCTGCCGGAGCTGCGAGGTGTTCCTGCGCATCCACCACGAGGAAGTCCAGAGCGGGCAGCCACTCCTGGAGCACCGGTCGACTCGCCCGGTCGGCCATGACCAGGCCGATCCCCGCGCGCGCCGTGATCGACCGCAGGCGCTCGCTCGGGCCCACGGGGTCCAGCGGTACGTACGCCGCCCCGGCCTTCCAGGCGGCCAGCATCGCGACCACGGTCCAGGGGCTCCGCTGTCCGCAGAGGCCCACCCGCGCGCCCGGTCGCACTCCGGCGCTCCGCAGCTCTCGGCACACCCGGTCGGCATGGGCGTCGAGTTCCGCGTAGGTCAGCGTGGTCGTCCCGTCGGTCAGTGCCGGGTGGTCGGGGTGGGCCGTGCGGGCTCGCCGGAACCGGGCCAGCACGCTCTCGGTCTCGGCTGCGGCGGGCGGCGGGTTCACCCCGAGGGTGAGGTACTCGGCCTCCTCGGCGTCCACCATCCGGGGCGGCTCGTCGGGCGACTCCACCGCGTGCCGCAGCGCGGACTCCAGGTGGCGCACCAGGGTCTCGGCAGTGGGGGAGAGCAGGATGTCGGCGTCGTATTCGAGCCGCAGGGAGGGATGCTCACCCGAGAGATCGACGGTCAGGGCCACGTCCCACTTCGCCCTGTCGCTGTGCACCTCGACTTCGGTGACCGTCACTCCGGCGAGCTCCGGCAGTGCCGCGTCGAAGTTCTGTACGGCCAGCGAGCACTGCATGAGCGGCGATCTTCCGGCAGCCCCGCGCAGGCCCAGTTCCCGGACCAGCACATCGACGGGCACGTTCTGCCGGGCCATGGCCGGGAGTACGGCGCTCCGCGTCCGGCGCAGCAGGTCGGTGAAGCCCGGACGGCCGGAGACGTCCAGGCGCAACGGGACCATGTTGATCTGGCATCCGACGAGGGACTGCTCCTCCTCGGAGTTCCGTCCCGCGACCGGGCTGCTGATCACCACGTCGTCCTGGCCGGCGTACCGGCCCAGGACGGTCGCGTAGATCGCGGCGAATGCCATGAAGACGGTGGCGCCCGCCCGCTGTGCGGTGTCGCGCAGCCGGGTCACCAACTCCTCGTCGAGGGGCACCAGTAGGGACCCGCCGGCACCGCTGGGAACCGCCGGGCGCGGCAGGTCGGTCGGCAGGGCCAGAGGCCTCATGCCGGACAAGTGACCACGCCAGAAGTCCAGATCGGCCGACGAGGCGTCACCCTCCGTCCATAGCGCGCGCTCGCGCTGCGCCCAGACGAGCGGGCTGGGTGCCTCGCCGTCGAAGAGCCGCTCTCCACGGTTCGCCACGCGCGCGGCGTACGCGGTCTCGAGGTCGCGGAAGATCACGCCGAGCGACCAGCCGTCGCACACGATGTGGTGGGCCACCATGACCAGCCCGAACTCCCCCGGGCCGATCCGGGTCACTCCCCAGCGGACCAGCGGGCCCGCCGCCAGATCGAACGGCGATGCGCTCAGCCGTCCCGCCAACTCCCGCACCGCATCCGCCCGTTCGTCGGCCGGATCGGCGTCGGTGACCGTCCACGAGGGCCCGGTCGAGCGGTCCAGGATCCGCTGGACCAGCGCACCGCCCTCGAAGACGAAGGTGGCCCGCAGCGAATCATGACGGGCCGTCACCTCTTGGACGGCCCAGCGCAGCGCCTCGACGTCGAGATCACCGTCGATGAGCATCGCCACGGTCACCAGATAGACATCGTGGCCCTCCGCCTTACTGGTGACATACAGCCGCTCCTGAGCGAACGTCATCGGTCCCGTGCTGGCTGACGCGGTCATCATGTCCCCCGTGGACTCAAGATCGTCGCTGCCTGCAAGCAACGTGCCCCGAGTCGATGCAATCTGCACCCACGTTCGATATGACACGCATCACAGGCCACTCCAGCATCAGCTTTCACACGCTGGGTGTGACACGAGACCCGCGAAGCGCCTTCTACGCGCTTGCCCCTTCTTTCACGTCTCGGGTTCGAGGGGAACGCGGTCGGTCAGGGCGGCCGCGGTCTGGGTGAGGTGCCGGATCAGCACCTCGACCGCGGTGTCGGCGTCGCGGGCCAGCGCCGCCTCCTCCAGCCGCCGGTGTTCGAACGTCTCCAGCAGGACGGGGTTGCCGCACCCTTCCAGCAGGGCGTGGCGGAAGACCCGGTGGGCCTCGGACCATGCGGCGCTGCAGTACTCGCCCTCGTCGGGCACAGGCGGTGGTGGGCGGCTCGCACCCGGGCCTCCCAGTCGACGTCGCCACGCTTGAGGGAACATGCGCAGCACGACCGGCTCGATGGTCCGGCACGACGAAACCACGATTGGGCAGCCGGTCGGCGAGACTCTCGCCGACCACCCGCACGAGTGCCTCACGCACGACGGCCAGGCTCTCGTCGAACGCCGCCTCTTCGAGCTGCTGCGGCACCCGACCGAATCCCCCTACGCCAACCCACCGAGAGGCGAGCCCGACCTTCAGCTTCCGTACGTGACCAGCAGGATGAAGCCGACACCGAACACGGCGAGCCTTCAACAGCCTGCATTGCCCGTCAAGTTCGGGCAGGAGGACGCCCCAGCCCTCAAGCCGAGGAAGCGCACCGGGATCACGCGGGACCGCGTCCGTGAGATCGCAACGGCTGTGCCGCATCCGACCTGAGCCACAACGACGGCGGAGGGAGTCGGACGGCCGCCTGAGACCGCAGTAGGCCGGGCGTAGCCTTCCGCGGCGTGTCCGGGCGGCGGTTCGCCGGGAGGGCCGTCGGCGCTGCTCACACTGGCCGAATGTCCGACGCGTCTCCAGCCCTCGCGACCGATGCCCGGCGGGTGGCCGTCATGACCGTCCTCACCATGCTGGCCGGTGCGGTCGACGCCGTCAGCTTTCTGACGATGGGGAAGGTGTTCTGCGCGCTGGCGACCGGCAACGTGCTCTTCCTTTCCTTCGCGCTCGCCGGTGAAGGTGACGTCCCGGTGGCCCGACCCGCCACCGCGATCGGCGCGTTCATGGTCGGGGCGGCCATCGCGGCACTCGTACTGAAGTGGCTCGGGGAGCGGGGCAGGGCCTGGTTCCAGGCCGGGCTCGTCTGCGAGGCCGTGCTGCTGGTGTGCGCCGGTGCGATGGCCCTGTGGCGGCACGGCGCCGAGGCGGCCGGTTCCGATCACGGCATCGTCGCCCTCGTCGCGCTGGCCATGGGGGTGCGTGCCTCCACCGTGCTGCGGGTCCACGTGCCGGGGATGCCGACTCTGCTGAGCCAGACGGCCATCGCCGAGCTCATCAACGACGTGCTGAGGCGCCCTCGGGCCGCGCTGCGCGGGATGTCGGCCAGGCAGCGGCTGGCCCGGACGCGATGGACGGCCACCGTGGGCGGAATCTTCGCCGGCGGGGTGCTGGGCACGCTGCTGCTGGTGCCGCTGGGCACCGGGCGGGCACTGCTCGTCATCGCCGCCGCGGTACTGCTCCTCGCGGCGGCCACCCTGGCCGTACCGCCGCCGCGGGAGGCGACGGGGCAGGACCTCAAAGGTCCATAGACGCCGGGTGCCCTGCTGCACCACCGCGGCGGCCGAACTGCGCTCCCCGCATCGACGACCCCTCTTGCCGCAACCATTGACAAGCTTGCGCAACCTTGCCCAACATTGCAGCACCGTTCAGGCAGCGTCGTCGAGGAAACGGAGTACCAGCGTGGCCCCCACGTTGACCGAGGTGGCGAAGCGCGCGAACGTCGCGCTCTCCACGGCCTCCCGGGCATTCAGCGACCCGCAGCGACTGGGGCCGGCAACCCTGCGCAAGGTTCTGGAGGCCGCTCAGGAGGTCGGGTACGAACCGCCTCCGCCGCGCCCGGTCGAGCTGCCGACCGACACGGCCACGGTGGCTGTGATCGTCCCCGACATCGCCAACCCGGTCTTCGGCACCTTCGTCAAGGCCGCGCAGGCCCAGGGATGGCACCGACGGCAGACCATCGTGCTCGCGGACACCGACTTCGACCCGGACCACGAGCGAGAGGTCATCGCCCACCTGAGCGCCAGGTCCGCCGGGCTCGTCGTGTGTTCCCCGCGCCTCGACGCCGAAGAGGTGCTCGACCTGTGCGGTGAGACTCCCGTCGTACTCGTCAACCGCGAGACCACGACCGCCGACTGTGTCCTGGCGGACGCCGCCGACGGCCTGCGCCAGGCCCTCGACTACCTGACCGCGCTCGGGCACCGCCACATCGCGTATGTCCAGGGCTCGCAGCACTCCTGGTCCAACAGTCACCGCGTCGACCTGGCCCGGGCGCAGGCCGAGCGGTCGGGAGTGGAACTCGACGTCCTGGGCTGGCAGTCCGAGACGGTGGCCGGCGGCACCGCGGCCGCTGCCGGTGTGCGGGCCTCCGGTGCGTCCGCGGTCATCGCGCACAACGACCTCGTGGCGCTCGGAGTGATCGCCGGAGCGCGTCAGCTCGGGGTGCGGGTACCGGACGACCTCAGCGTCCTGGGCATCGACGACATGCCGCTCGCCGCGACCTCGTACCCGTCCCTGACCAGCATCGCGGTCCCGATGGACCGGGCCGGCTCGCTCAGTCTGGAGCTGCTCGCCCAGTCCATGTCCGGCGAGCGCCGGGACCCGCGCACGCTGCGGCTGCCCACCCAGCTCGTCGTCCGCGGATCGACCGGCCCGGTCGCCGGTCATGCCCGTACCGTTGCAAGGGAGCAGCACGCATGACAGACCGAAACCCGGCGACCGGGTCCGAGGACGGCAGCGGTCTGACCGTGGTCGTCAGCGATCCCCATCTCCCGGCGTTCCGCGAACAGTTCGAGGCCGCTCTCCCGAGCACGACCACGGTGCGCTGGGCCGCCGCCGGGGATCACGACGCGCTGCTGGCGGCCGTCGGCGACGCCGATGTCCTGGTGTCGGGGACCTGTCCCGCCGATGTGGCCGCCGCCGGGAGGAGCCTGCGACTCGTGCACTCCGCCGGCGCGGGCACCGACGGAATCGACGTCGGTGCTCTGCCGCCGGGCGCCCTCGTCGCCAACACCTTCCACCACGAGGACGCGATCGCCGAGTACATCGTGGCC
>NZ_JBHUQX010000364.1:0-9785 GCF_042674225.1 Streptomyces sp. NPDC056948 | reverse complement strand
GGATGGCCTGTTCGAGCGTCCGGCCGAACGGTGTTTCCAGGCCACCGGCGAGGGCCAGCAGGAAGTCCACCAGGTCCCGGTGGATGTCGCCGGTGTCGGCGACCGAGGCGAGGTCCTCGGCGTAGCGCAGCAGGGCTTCGACCACCAGCTCCTCGCGGTCGGGCCAGTTGCGATAGACGCTGGTCTTGTGCACGCCGGCGAACTCGGCGACCTCCTCGTAGCGGAACCCCGCGATGCCGTCGCGCGCCACGAGCTCGACCGTCGCGGCGAGGATCTGCGCCCTCACCCGCGCGTTGCGGCCCCCGGGGCGCCGTGCGGGCGACCGGTCAGCGGTCCCGTCGGCCATCGCCGCGCTCACCTCCTCTTTCTCTGCTCGGGTGCCGATTCTCGTCAGGTGCGGCGTTGCGGTGCAAGCCGGTGGTAAGTAAGCTCGTTAAAAGCGACAGATTGTTTCTTTAAGTGTCGCACGCCCACCTCAGCGAAACCTGGAGCGCACACGTGAACATCCTTGTCTCCGGCGCCGGTATCGCCGGACTCGCCTGCGCACTCGAGCTAGGCACCCGCGGCCACGGCGTCACCGTTGTCGAGTACGCCCGGCATCTCCGGCTCACCGGCACGCCCATCGACATCCGCGGTGACGCGATCGAGGCCGTGGACAGAATGGGACTGCTCGCGAAGATCCAGAAGCAACGGGTCCGGATGTCCGAGCTCACCCAGTTCGTCGACAGCGCGGGCGAGCCGGTGGCCCGGATCCCCATGGCGGAGATCAGCGACTCCGACGACGACATCGAGCTCCTCCGCGAGGACCTCGTGCGCATCCTCGCCGACGCACTCCCGGACACCGCGGTGATCCGCTTCGGCGACTCGATCGAGGCACTGACCGACGACGGCGGGAACGGCGGCGGCGGGAACGGCGGCGGCGGGAACGGCGGCGTCGACGTGCTTTTCGCATCGGGTCGCACCGGGCGGTACGACCTGGTGGTCGGTGCGGACGGCCAGCACTCCGCGGTCCGCAGGCTGGTGTTCGGGCCCGAGGAGGACCACCTCCGGCACCTGGGTGTCTACTTCGCCCTCGCCGACCATCCCGGCGAGGCGTTGTCCGAGGGCGCCAACTCGATATACAACGTCCCCAACCGCATGGCGGGCGTCTTCCGGTACAAGGGCAAGGCCGTCGCCGTCTTCCAGTTCCGCTCGGAACCGATCGCCTACGACCACCACGACCTGGACGCCCAGAAGAAGATCCTCATCGACGCCTTCGCGGGCTACCGGTCGTGGCGGATCCCGGAGTTGCTCGACACGGTCCGCGCCGATCCTGGTTTCTTCTTCACCTCCGCGAGCCAGATCCACCTGCCCTCCTGGCACCGCGGCCGCGTCGCCCTCGTCGGGGACGCCGGGTACAGCCCGGCCTTCCTGTCCGGCCGCGGAACCTCGCTCGCGCTCACCGGTGCCCGCTTTCTCGCCGAGGAACTCGAACGGTGCGGCAACGACCACACCGCCGCGTTCGCACGGTACGAGGCCCGGCAGCGCCCCTACGTCACGTTCGCCCAGGACCGTGTCTACAGCGGTCGCGACCGCATGCTGCCGACCACCTGGGCCGCCATTGCCGCCCGCAACGAGGCGCTGCGAGCAACGCGGACGACGCCCGACGGCCCTCAGCAGACCACCCCCCGACGCGCTGGAGAGAACGCAGAGTGAAAGACACGCTGGAAAAGCCCGCCCCCGTCGCCCAAGAGCAACGCTGGAGCAAGCGGCTCATCCTCTGGGCGGCCGTCCTCACCCTCGCCAACGTCCTGGCCGACGTGGTCATCGGCTCGCCCATGATGGTCTTACCCCAGTTATTGGAGCATTTCGACACCGACCAGGCCGCGTGGCTGAACGCGAGCGCGATGCTGGCAGGGGCCATCTGGTCGCCGCTGCTCGCGAAGAGTTCCGACATCTACGGCAAGCGCCGGATGCTCATCGGCACGCTGCTCCTCGCCTGCGCGGGAGCGCTGGTCTGCCTCGTGGCCCCCAACGTCTGGATTTTCGTGGCGGGCCGCTTCCTCCAGGGCGCCGCCTTCGCCGCGGTCTTCCTCACGGTGGCCCTCGCGCGCCAGATCTGCACTCCGCGGGTGGCGATGGCCCTGGTCGGGCTCGTGACGTCCGGCTCGTCGATCGTCGGAATCATCGAGCCGTTCCTGATGCAGCCGGTCATCGATGTGTTCGGCTACCGGAGCGTGTTCATCGTGGCGGCGCTGCTCGCCGCGGCGGCCGCGCTCTGTGTGCGTTCCTTCATCCCGGAGTCGCCGATCCGCGGCACCGGCCGGATCGACGTGGGCGGGGCGCTCCTGCTCGGCGGCGGCCTCGGCGCGGTGCTCGCCTACACCAGCCTGGGGAGCGACCTCGGATGGCTGTCCGTGGGCATGGTCGCGCTGCTGGCGGCCGGTGCCGCCGGGTTGGCCGGCTGGGCGTTCCTCGCGCTGCGGGCCGACGAACCCATCATCGACATCCGGGCCCTCAGCCGCCCGATCCTGCTGACGCTGCTGGCCCTGGTACTGGCGGCGGGCTCCTTCCGGAGCATGCTGCAACTGACGGGCATCATCGCCCAGGTGCCCCCCGATCTGGGGCTCGGGTACGGGCTGGGCGACGGGGAGGCGGTCGCAGTGCTGCTCGCCGCGCCCAATCTCGGCATCGTCATCGGCGGCACGTGCGCCGGATGGATCGCGGGGCGGTTCGGTCCCGCACTGCCCCTCCTCGGCGGCATCGCCGTCGGGACAGTGGCGACTTTCGCGATGCTGGCGGGCGTAGCGGTGCTCCCTCTGGCGATCGTCTGCGGCGCCCTGCTCGGCATGGCCGCCGGCGCGATCGGCGCCTCCGGCTACAACCTGGCGACGAGCCTCGAAGCGCCCGAGCGGCAGGGCACGATCGCCGGTCTGGTGTCGGTCGTGCTCGCCCTCGGCTCGGTCGTCTTCAACATCGCCGGCGGCGAGGTGCTCAAAGCGACCCACATTCCCGGCACCCTTGCCGACGGTGCCCCGGTGAGCACGGCGACCGGCGTGTACCTCTACGTCGCGCTGGCGGGAGTGCTCTTCGTCCTCGCCACGGTGCCCGCGATCATGCTGGCACGCAGCCGGCGGGAAAAGACGACCTGGGTGGGTGTGACGGACCCTCCCTGACCCTCGCCCGCCGCCCTAGCGTCGCGTCATGAACGCTGAACAATTGATCGCGGACCTGCACGGCCGGTGGGTGTTCGGCTGGGAACGCAACGCGGGGGACGCGCCGTTCGACTTCCGGCGCACCTTCGGCGAGTTCTACGACTTCGGCTCTCCGGACGTCCGCCTCTACGACGACTTCGACCCCGAGCAGCGTGTGGCCACGACAGCCGCCGCGTACGGCTCGATCTGGGAGCCCGGCTTTCACGCGATGGTTTCCGCGCAACATGCCGTCGACGACGGGCCGCACGTCATCGCGGGCCACGATCTGGCCGCGTCCACCCTGACATTCGTAGCGCGGATCACCATGCCCGACGGCACCACGGACATACGCACCACGACCTCGCTGGTCTGGCGCCCGACGCCGGACGGCTGGCGGATCGTCCGCGAACACAACTCGACCACGGTCCTGCCCGCAGGCACCCTCGACGGCATGCTGCCGACGCACGGCACGGGCCGCCCCGCCGTTTCGCGAAAGGGGTGAACCACCCCGGCAGGTGCCCCGTAGAGCCCGGTGTATGCGGCCCGCCCGATGGCCGCGGCGATACGGAGCGACGGAGGGAATCGGCATGGCCGGCGGCAACATCCAGATCAGCCCGGAAGAGATGCAGGAGGCCTCGACCTGGCTGCAGAACCAGAAGGAGCACATGCAGCAGAGCCTCCACGAGGCCAACACCAAGATGGAGGAAATGGTCGAGGCGGCCTACGCGACGCCGGGCTCCGAGACCAAGTTCCGTCCCTTCTGGGAGGAGTACAAGAACGGCACCCAGGAGGCGATCGAAGGGCTGCAGGGCGTCAGCGAGTTCATCAAGCAGGCCGCCGACGCGTTCGTCGACACCGACGACCAGACGTCCGGCTCCATCGGCTGACGTGCCCTGACGTGCCCGGCACGGTCCGGCCCCACCCTCCCTGTGAGGGCGGGGCCGGACGGCCGTAGCAGGAGAGGAGACGCCGATGGGTCGCATCAGCGTTCCCGTGCAGGACTTGAAGGACACGGCCAGGGAGCTCCAGACCATCGGGGATCTGATCGGCAACAGCGCGACCCTCTTCCACGCCGCGGGCGGCCGGGAGGACTTCGAGAGCTTCGTCGGCGACAGCAGGCTCGCGGAGGCTCTCGACGGGTTCGACAAGGCGTGGGTGGCGGGTCACGAACGGGTCCACGACAACGTGAAGAAGTTCTCCGAGAACGCGGACGCGATCTCCGAGAACTTCACGAAGACGGACGACGACGTCGCCGACTCGCTGGACGAATCGAAGAAGGAAGCGTGACAGGAGACGTCATGCGGAAGGGAAAGGCGTCATGACGCATCCGGTCACGGAGCAGCCCGAGGGCGCGCCCGCAGGCTACACG
This sequence comes from Streptomyces sp. NPDC056948, assembly GCF_042674225.1. Taxonomy (NCBI): domain Bacteria; kingdom Bacillati; phylum Actinomycetota; class Actinomycetes; order Kitasatosporales; family Streptomycetaceae; genus Streptomyces; species Streptomyces sp. NPDC056948. The sequence goes on along the minus strand of NZ_JBHUQX010000364.1, from coordinate 5,243 downwards.
GTGAGGTTCCCCGACTCCTGGTGGCAGCTCGACCTCGACCCGAACACCCGGGACGCGTCGATCCGCCGCCGTATCGAGTCCCAGGTGAAGAAGGCACCGCAGCTCTCCCGCGAGCAGGTGGACGAGCTGATCCGCAGTACCCGGCGCATCGCCCGCGAGGCGCACGCGCAGGGCGCGCTGCGGGCGTCGGGGATGCTCAGGATCCTCAACGCGGGCAGCGGACCCCTGGTGCTCAGCGCCACGACGGCCGTGCTCCGGATCTCCGTTCCCGAGGGTCAGTCGGAGGATCTGGCGGACCTCGTCGTCGCGGCCGGCATGCAGCTCGGCACCCAGGCGGAAGGCACCGGACTGCCCCCCGGCGAGGTGGAGTTGGTGGAACTGCCCCAGGTCGGAGCGGTCGGGCGGATCACCAGGATCGAGGACGTGGACCACAAGGGGACGCCCGTCCCCACCGCGGTGCGGCACACCCTGATCCCGGTGCCGAACAGCCGGGACTATCTGGTGCTCGCCAGCTCCACCCCCAACGTGGATCTGGCGGACCAGTTCTACGAGGTCTTCGACGCGATCGCGGAGTCGTTCCGCTTCGAGGACCCGGCCGGCACGTCCGGCGCAGCGGATCCGGCGGCGGAAGCGGCCGGTGGAGGCCCCATGGGCGAAGCAGACAAGGGAAAGTGAGGTCGCGGCCTTGGCGCGTCCAGCGGTGTCCGAGTGGGAATCGGTTTTCGGGTTCTCGGACGACCCGACTCCGGGTGATGCGGAGGTGCTCGGAGAGCTCGCGAGGAGCTATCGCTCCGTGGCGGACAATGCGGGCGATGCCCTCCCCCTCGTCTCCGGGCTGGAGAACCAGCAGGTGGGCGAGGGCAAGTCCATGGAGAAGCTCCGGGACAAGCTGGGCGACCTGGCCGAGCAAGTGCGCAAGCTGCACAGCTCGTACGACCAGGCGGCCGGCGCGCTGGACACGTATGTCCATTCGCTGCTTGATCAGCAGCGCAATGCCGACAACGCCCTGGAGAAGGGGCGGGAGGCCCAGGAGCGGCTGGCGTCGGCCACCGAGGTGGTGCTCGCGGCCGGTGTCTCCATCGGGCGGCTGGACGGGGCCCACCATCCTCCGGATGACCAGGAGGCGCGGGCGAGCACACGGCGGGCGCTCGACGAGGCCCACAGCAAGCAGTCCGCGGCGCAGACGCAAGCCGATGACGCACAAGCGGACCTCGACGCCGCCCGCATGCTCGCCGAGGACGCACGGCAGGTGCGCGAGGAGGACGCCTCCATCGCGGCCCAGAAGCTGGACGACGCGAAGGACGAGTCGGTCGCGGGCTACAGCCTGTGGGACAAGATCAAGAAGGCGTTCAGTACGGCCCTCGGCATCATCAGCGCGGTGCTGGGTGTCCTGGCCCTGCTGGTGCCCGGCCTGCAGGGGCTGGGAATCGCCCTGACGATCGGCAGCATCGTGGCCGGTGCGGCGTCGTTGGGGATCAACATCTCCGTCATGGCGGAGACGGGCGAGTGGAACATAGCCGAGATCGTGCTCGGCGTCGTGGGCATGGTCGCGGGCGGGGCCGCGCTCCTCAAGGGCGTCGGGGGGATCGGTTCGGCTCTCAAGGGAGTCAAGCCCTCCTCGATCAAGAATCCGCAGGGCGGCACCCGCCTCAACAGCCGGGGCGCGAACAGCCGTACCTGCAAGACCGACCCGGTCGATGTGGCCAGCGGTGAAATGCTGCTGACGCAGACCGATCTGGAGCTGCCCGGCGTTCTTCCGCTGGCCCTCACCCGCACGCATCTCTCCACGTACCGCTACGGCCAGTTCTTCGGCCCGTCCTGGGCCTCCACCCTGGACGAGCGCCTCGAAGTCGACGACCGGGGGAGGGTGTTGTGGGCTCGCGAGGACGGCTCGATCCTGACCTACCCGAGGCTTCCCGCCACCGGGTCGGACGAGCCGGTGTGGCCCGAGGAAGGCCCCCGCCTCCCGCTGACCTCTGCGGTAACGGGCGCCGAGGGGGAGGTCGCCTACCGCATCACCGACCCTCACACGAGCGTCATCCGCGCCTTCGCGGACCATCCCGGTGACGACGGGAACGACTGGTACTGGCTGACCGGGTGGCACGACCGCAACGGCAACGAGGTCACCGTCTCCCGTCTGGAGGACGGCACCCCCACGAGTCTGGTCCACTCGGGCGGCTACCGGGTCGACGTGCACTGCCTCGCCGGGCTTCTGACCCGTCTCACGGTGAGTACGCCCGAGGGCCCGGTCGAGGTCATGTCGTACAGCCATGACGCGGACGGGAACCTCACGCACGTGGCGAACTCGTCGGGCAAGTCGCTGGTGTTCGGCTATGACGACCGGTCCCGCATCACCTCCTGGACGGATCGGAACGACTCCACGTACCGCTACGTCTACGACGACGACAACCGCGTCACGCAGACCATCGGCCCCGAGGGCTACCTCTCCTCACACTGGAGCTACGACCCCGACCGGCACCGGACGCACTACACCGACGCCTGCGGCGCCACGACCGTCCACCAGCTCAACGACCTCCACCAAGTCATCGGCGAGACCGACCCCCTCGGCAACACCACGACCTCCGAGTGGGACCGCTACGACAACCTCCTCGCCCACACCGACGCCCTCGGCAACACGACCCGGTACGAGTACGACAGGGCCCACAACCCGACCGTCATCCACCTCCCGGACGACAGCACCGCGACAGCGTCGTACAACGAGCTGAACCTTCCCACCTCGTCGACGGGCCCCGACGGGACGACGTGGCGGCAGGAGTTCGACGAGTGGGGCAACCTGACCACGGTCATCGCCCCGGACGGCACCACAAGCCGTTTCACCCATCACCCCAGCGGCGCGATCGCCTCGGAGACGGACCCGTCCGGCGCGGTGGTCAGGTACGAGACCGACGGCGCAGGTCTCCCCCTGGCACTCGTCGGCCCGGCCGAGCACAGGGCGACCATCGAACGCGACGCGTTCGGCCGGCCCACGGTGGTGACCGACCCCCTGGGCGCCGTCACCCGCGCCACGTGGACCGTCGAGGGCTTCGTATCGGCGCGTACCACGCCCGACGGCCGGAGCGAGCACCTCTCCTGGGACGGTGAGGGCAACTGCCTGGAGCGCACCGACCCGGCGGGCGGCGTCAGCACCTTCGAGTACACGCACTTCGACAAGCTCGCCGCCCGCACCGGCCCTGACGGCGTCCGCTACGTCTTCGCCTACGACCCGGAGCTGCGTCTCACGCAGATGCTCAACTCGCAGGGCCTGAGCTGGGACTACACCTATGACCGGGCCGGCCGGCTGACCAGCGAGTCCGACTTCGACGACCGCGAAATCGCCTACGCGTACGACGCCGTGGACCGTGTGGTCTCCCACACCACGCCCCTGGGCGAGGAGATCACCTTCCAGTACGGCTCCGTCGGTGAGCTGCTGGCCAAGGACGTCGCAGGAGTGCTCACGTCGTACACGTACGACCCGGGCGGGGAACTCGTCCGAGCGGCTTCCCGCCACTCGACGGTGGAGTTCGAGCGGGACCTCATGGGCCGCCTCCTCGCCGAGACGGTGGACGGCCGCACCACCCGCTTCACCTACGACCTCCTCGGCCGCCGCACTTCCCGCGTGACACCCACGGGCGCCGTCACCGAACTCGGCTACGACGAAGCCGGCCATCGTGAGTCCCTCACCACCGAGGGACACCGGCTGGACTTCAGCCACGACGTCCTCGGTCAGGAACTGGCCCGTGTCTGGGGCGCTGACGCCTCGCCCGTGCGAGCGACGACTGCCTGGGACAAGGCGGGACGCCTCGTCTCCCAGGGTCTCGTCGCCCCCGGCCGTACCCTCCGCGACCGCAGCTACACCTACCGGGCCGACGATCACCTCATGGCCGTAACCGATGCGGTGGCCGGCACGGTCCAGCGGATGGAACTCGACCCTGTCGGGCGCCCGTTGACGGTGACGGCGGATGGATGGAGCGAGTCCTACGCCTACGACCAGGCGGGCAACCAGACCTCCGCGAGCTGGCCGGAGAAGGCCGGCCGCTCCGAGGCCCGCGGCGAGCGCTCCTACACCGGCACCCGCATCGACGCGGCCGGCGCGGTGCGTTACGAACACGACGCCGCGGGCCGCATGGTGCTGCGACAGAAGCGGCGCCTGTCGCGGAAGCCCGACACATGGCGCTACGAGTGGGACGCCAAAGACCAGCTCCTGTCCTGCACCACCCCCGATGGCGTCCTGTGGCGCTACACCTACGACCCGCTGGGCCGCCGCACGGCCAAGTACCGTATGAACACGGATGGTTCGGCGGCCGAGGCCGTCCATTTCACCTGGGACGGCACCCGCCTCGCCGAACAGACCGACACCACCACCGGCGTCATCCTCACCTGGGACTACGAGGGCCACTGCCCCCTCACCCAACTCGAACGCAAGCCCCGCCCCGCCGACGACCTCACCCAGGCCGAGTGGGACTCCCGTTTCTTCGCGATCGTCACCGACCTGGTGGGCACCCCCACCGAACTCGTCGACGAAACCGGCCACATCGCCTGGGACTCCCGCACCACCCTCTGGGGCACCACCACCCGCAACCGCGACGCCACCGCCACCACTCCCCTCCGCTTCCCCGGCCAGTACGAAGACCCCGAAACCGGTCTCCACTACAACTACTTCCGCCACTACGATCCGGAGACGGGGCGGTACGCGTCACCGGATCCGCTGGGGCTGGCACCCGCGCCCAACCCCGTCGCCTATGTCGACGACCCCCGGACGGCCATGGACCCCTTGGGCCTGGCCGTCTGCACGCGCTCCAAGTCCAAGTCCAAGTCGGCGACCGTGGGCAAGAACGGCAAGTCCACCTACCGGAAGACGTTCTTCAACGCCAACCCCGCCCAGCAGGGGAAGCCGCTGGTGATCCATCACGCCGTTGAACAGCAGGCTTTCAAGAGGTACCCGGGCGTCTTCAGGAAGGATGAGATCAACTCCGTGGAGAACCTGCGCGGAATCCCCAAGAAGATCAACAGCACGGTGCACCTGCGAGACATACGCAAGGAATGGAATTCCTTCTACAACAGCAACCCCACGACGACCCCGACGACCAAGCAAGATCTCCTCGACAAGGCAACGGACATCGACAACAAGTTCGGGAAACAGTTCGATCCGCCCGTTCGCTAGAGGGTTCCGTCCTCACTGACATCATTCGCTGTTCCGGGCGTTGCCCCGCATACGAGAGGGCTCCCGCCGACCTTGTCGGCGG
>NZ_JBHUQX010000363.1:0-9812 GCF_042674225.1 Streptomyces sp. NPDC056948 | reverse complement strand
GTGCGCATCCGGATTCTCGGAGTTGCTCCACTCGGCTGGTCCGGAGCTCACTCCCCGATAAGGGCGTCAACGAACGCCTCCGGCTCGAACGGCGCCAGGTCGTCCGCGCCCTCGCCGAGCCCGACGAGCTTGACCGGAACGCCCAGCTCGCGCTGGACCGCGACCACGATGCCGCCCTTGGCCGTGCCGTCCAGCTTGGTGAGCACGATGCCGGTGATGTCGACGACCTCGGCGAAGACCCGGGCCTGGACCAGGCCGTTCTGGCCGGTGGTGGCGTCGAGCACGAGCAGCACCTCGTCGACCGGGGCGTGCTTCTCCACGACCCGCTTGACCTTGCCGAGCTCGTCCATGAGGCCGGTCTTGGTGTGCAGGCGGCCGGCGGTGTCGATGAGCACGACGTTCGCGCCCATCTCCTTGCCCTCCTTGACCGCGTCGAAGGCGACGGAGGCCGGGTCGCCCTCCTCCGGTCCGCGCACGGTGTGGGCGCCGACGCGCTCACCCCAGGTCTGGAGCTGGTCGGCGGCGGCGGCCCGGAAGGTGTCGGCGGCGCCCAGGACCACGCTCTGGCCGTCCGCGACCAGGACGCGGGCCAGCTTGCCCGTGGTGGTGGTCTTGCCGGTGCCGTTGACCCCGACGACCAGCACGATGCCCGGCTTGCGGTCCTCCGGCTCGGTCTTGACCACACGGTCCATGTCGCGGCCGACCAGCGTGAGCAGTTCCTCGCGCAGCAGGGTGCGCAGCTCGTCGGGGGTGCGGGTGCCGAGCACCTTCACGCGCTCGCGCAGGCGCTCGACCAGTTCCTGGGTGGGCTGCACGCCGACGTCGGCGGTGAGCAGCGTGTCCTCGATCTCCTCCCAGGTGTCCTCGTCGAGGTGCTCGCGCGACAGCAGCGTGAGCAGCCCCTGACCGAGGGCGTTCTGCGAGCGGGAGAGACGGGCCCGCAGCCGGACCAGGCGACCCGCGGTGGGCTCCGGGATCTCGATCTCGGGAGCTTCGGCGGGCGGCTCCTCGACGGTGACGGGAGCCGAGCCGTCCGGGAGATCCACCTCCTCTATCGTGCGCCGCGGTTCCTCCCGCGGCGTCTCGGCCTCGTCGCCGACGTGCGGCTCGGCCGGTGGGGCGGTGATGTCGGGCGCTGCGGGCGGGGGCGGGGGCAGCTGCTTCTTGCGCCGGCTGCCGACGATGAGCCCGCCGAGCGCGCCGAGCACGACCACGGCGATGACTACAGCAAGGATGACGATGTCCATAACGCGTCCAGTATCAGCCATGGGCCCCCGGGTCACCCCGCTTGTGCCGTCCTCCGGGGCCGAGGGCCGTCGGATCTCCACACCCCTGGATGTCTGACGCCCCGTCAGCTAACGTCCCCCGGACACCCGCCCGGTGAAGCCGGACACCCGCCCGGTGAAGGGAGACGTCCCCCATGCCCGTCACGGTCGCACGCTTCAACCTCGTCGCTCCGGGGGCCGTCCCCGCCGAGCTCGGCGCCCGTTACCGGGCGGCCCTGGAGATGGCCTCGTACGCCGACGACCGGGGCGTCACCACCGTGCAGACGGAGGAGCACCACGGGGCCGACAACAACTGGCTGCCGTCGCCGTTCGCCTTCGCGGGGGCCGTCTTCGGCGCGACCCGGCGTGTCGCGGTCACCGTCTCCGCGATCATCGGCCCGCTGCACGACCCGCTGCGGCTCGCCGAGGAGATCGCCGTGCTGGACCTGCTGAGCGGCGGCCGGCTGGTGACGGTCGCCGGGATCGGGTACCGGCCCGAGGAGTACGACCTGTTCGGCGTGGACTTCGCCCGGCGCGGCCGGCTCCAGGACGAGCTGCTGGAGACACTGCTGAAGGCGTGGACGGGCGAGCCCTTCTCCTACCGGGGCCGCACGGTCCGCATCACTCCGCGCCCGTACACCGACCCGCATCCGCTGCTCCTGGTCGGCGGCTCCTCCAAGGCCGCCGCCCGCCGGGCCGCCCGGCTCGGCCTGCCCTTCTTCCCCAGCGCGCATCTGCCGGAGCTGGAGGCGTACTACAAGGACCGGCTCGCCGAGTACGGCACCGAGGGCTGGGTCATGATGCCCGCCGCCGAGACGCCGCTGCTGCACCTGGCCGAGGACCCGGACCGGGCCTGGGCGGAGTACGGCGAGCACTTCCTGCACGAGGCGCGGACGTACGCCTCCTGGCAGTCGGGCGAGGTGCGCTCGGCGGTGAAGTCGGCCGCGACGACCGTCGGGGAACTGCGCGCCGAGGGCGTGTACCGGATCCTCACGCCCGACGCGTGCGCGGATCTGGGCCTGGACTCCTATGTACTGCATCCGCTGGCGGGCGGGATGCCGGTGGAGGAGGGGTGGCGGAGTCTGCAGCTCTTCTGCGAGCGGGTGCTGCCGGGGCTGGGGAGCTGACGCTCGCGGATATCCGATGGCCTGCCCCGGCGCCTCGATGCTCCACTGACTCCATGACTCTGTCGGTTGATGTGTTCCTGCTGGAGCCGGACGGACAGCGGCGGATACTCGACGTGCCCGGGGGACGCGACGACTCGGCCGGGTTCGAGTCCTGGCGGACGACGGTGTGGGGGTCCGAGCCGGTACGCGCGCTGGGCGCCCGATTTCTCCCCGTGCTGGCCGACGGCGACCTGGAGGTCGGGGCCGAGAGCGTCGCGGAGTTCCTGGGTGAGGTGGCGCTGCTGCGTGACCATCTCGACGCGATCGCCGGGACCACGCAGCGGCCGCGAGGGCTCGCGGAGCACCGGGAGGGGCTGGTGAGGCGGCTGCGGAACCTGGAAGTGGCCGCCCTGCACGCCCGGGTGATCGGGGGCGGCGTCATCGTCTGGTGACGCGACAGACCGCCGCCCCGGCTCGGGCAGTGGCCGAACCGGGGCGACGGCGGGTTACGGGGAGAGGGGCAGCGGGGACTTTGGCCCTTCTCCCCGAGTGCGGGGGCGGGCTCAGCCCATCTCCTCCAGGGCCTTGCCCTTCGTCTCGCTGACGAACTTCAGGATGAAGGGGATGGAGAGCGCGGCGAAGGCCGTGTAGATCACGTACGTCATGGAGAGGTTCCACTCGGCCAGCGACGGGAAGCTCGCGGTGATGGCCCAGTTGGCGATCCACTGCGCGGCGGCGGCCACACCCAGGGCGGCGGCACGGATCCGGTTGGGGAACATCTCGCCGAGCATGACCCAGACGACCACACCCCAGGACAGGGCGAAGAAGAGGACGAAGACGTGCGCGGCGATCAGGGCGATCCAGCCCTGCGCGGCCGGCAGCCTGCCGTCGACCAGGGGGTGGGAGAACGCCCAGGCCTCCAGCGCCAGGCCCACGACCATGCCGACCGAGCCGATGATCGCGAGCGGCTTGCGGCCGATGCGGTCGACGAAGATCATCGCGATGACGGTGCCGACGATGTTGATGATCGACGTGGTGAAGGAGTAGAAGAACGAGTCCGCCGGGTCGACGCCGACCGACTGCCACAGCGTCGAGGAGTAGTAGAACGCGACGTTGATGCCGACGAACTGCTGGAAGACCGACAGGCCGATACCGATCCAGACGATCGGCTTGAAGAAGAAGCTCCCGCCGAGCAGGTCCTTGAAGCTGGACTTGTGCTCGCTGGTCATGGCGTGCTCGATCTCGGCGACGCGGGCGTCCAGGTCGATGTCCTTGCCCTCGACCTCGGTGAGGATCTCCCGGGCGCGCTCGTGCTTGCCGACGGAGATGAGGAAGCGCGGGGACTCGGGGATCCGGAAGGAGAGCAGCCCGTACAGGATGGCCGGGACGACCATGACGCCGAGCATGACCTGCCAGGCCTCCAGGCCCATCAGCTCGCCGCGCTGGTCACCGTCGGCGGCGTTCAGCAGACCCCAGTTGACGAGCTGCGACACGGCGATGCCGATGACGATCGCGGCCTGCTGGAAGGAGCCGAGCCGGCCGCGGTAGGCGGGCGGGGCGACCTCGGCGATGTACGCCGGGCCGATCACGGAGGCCATGCCGATGGCGAAGCCGCCGACGACGCGCCAGAAGGCGAGGTCCCACAGGGCGAAGGGGAGCGCGGAGCCGACGGCGCTGATCGTGAAGAGGACCGCGGCGATCTGCATGCACCGGATGCGGCCGATGCGGTCGGCTATCCGGCCTGCGGTCGCGGCGCCGATGGCGCAGCCGATGAGGGCGACGGCGATGACCTGGGCGAGGGCTGCGGAGCCGATGTCGTAGCGGCCCCGGATGGCCTCGACGGCACCGTTGATCACGGAACTGTCGTAGCCGAAGAGGAAACCGCCCATCGCGGCCGCCGCCGCGATGAAGATGACGTGCCCGAGATGTTCGGGGTGAGCCGTCCTGGCTCCGGACTTGGGTGCCTGCGCTGTGCTGGTCACGTGAACTCCTCAGGCCACCGGCAACGCTGCCGGAGGGGATCAGCCCTTCGAGGTGCCACCTGAAGGTACCTGAAGGTAAAAGGAACGTTGCCGAGACTATGCCTTCAAGTTTCGAAGTCAATAGGTCCGGAGACGGGAATCTGCGACAGGAGTGTGGCGAGGATGTGTTCAAGAATTGAAGCCATCGAGCGTCGCAGGTGAGACCGGTGTAGACCGCATCCATCTAGCGCAGGCGCTGGCTGATGACCTTCGACACACCGTCGCCCTGCATGGAGACGCCGTACAGCGCGTCGGCGACCTCCATCGTGCGCTTCTGATGGGTGATCACGATCAGCTGCGAGGCTTCCTGCAGCTCCTGCATGATCCGGATGAGCCGCTGGAGGTTGGTGTCGTCGAGGGCGGCCTCGACCTCGTCCATGACATAGAACGGACTGGGCCGCGCCTTGAAGATCGACACGAGCAGCGCCACGGCGGTCAGCGACCGCTCCCCGCCCGAGAGCAGCGACAGCCGCTTGACCTTCTTGCCCGGCGGCCTGGCCTCGACGTCCACGCCCGTGGTGAGCATGTTGTCGGGGTCGGTCAGGATCAGCCGCCCGTCACCACCCGGGAACAGCCGGCTGAAGACGCCCTCGAACTCCCGGGCCGTGTCCCGGTAGGCCTCGGTGAAGACCTGCTCGACGCGCTCGTCGACCTCCTTCACCACCTGCAGGAGGTCCGCCCGCGTCTTCTTCAGGTCCTCGAGCTGCTCGCTGAGGAACTGGTGGCGTTCCTCCAGTGCCGCGAACTCCTCAAGGGCGAGCGGGTTCACCTTGCCGAGCTGCTGGTAGGCGCGCTCGGCCGACTTCAATCGCTTCTCCTGCTCGGACCGGAGATACGGCTTCGGCCGGTTGCGCGGGTGCTCCGGGTCCTCCGGCAGCTCCTCGCCCTCGGCGGGGGGCGAGGGCGGCACGAGCTGGCGCGGTCCGTACTCCGCCACCAGTCCGGCCGGTTCGACACCCAGCTCCTCCAGCGCCTTCGTCTCCAGCTGCTCGATCCGCAGCCGCTTCTCGGCGCCGAGTACCTCGCCTCGGTGGACCGAATCCGTCAACTTGTCGAGTTCGGCCTTGAGATCGCGTCCCTCGGTGCGGGCGCGGGCGAGTTCCTGCTCGCGTCGGGCCTTGGCGGCGTCGGCTGCGGTGCGCTCCTCGTCGGCGCGGCCCAGGGAGACCTCGACGTGCGCGAGAAGCTGCCGTGCGCCGGAGCCGACGGCCTCGGCGACGGCGGCCTCGTGTCGCAGCCGGGCCCGCCGCTGCTCCGCACGCGCGCGTGCCTCGCGTTCCGCGCGGGCGGCCCGGTCGAGCGAGTCGGCCCGTCCGGCCAGGCCCTTGACCCGTTCCTCGTGCGTACGGGCCTGGAGGCGGGCCTCCATCTCGGTCTGGCGGGCGTTGGCACCGTCGGCGGCGAGCCGGTCCCGTACGGAGGTGTCGGGCTCCTCCTCGATCGGCATCTCCTCGGCGACGGCGAGTCGCTCGGCGAGTTCCTCGACCTCGGCGAGGGCCTTGTCCAGGGCTTCCTGTGCCCGGGCGGCGGCGGCCGTGGACCGCTCGGCCTCCCCCGCCGCGCCCCGGGCCTGCCCGGCGAGCCGGCCGAGCTGCTGGGCGACGGACGACTTCTCCCGGTCGGCGGCCCGGCGCCGCTCCCCCACGTCCTCGACGAGCGCGGCGCACTCCTTGCGCCGTTCGACGGCCTCGTGCTGGGCCTCGGTCAGCTCCTCGCAGCGCACCGCCAGCTCTTCCAGTTCGGCGGCGGCCTCGTCGACGGAGGCCTGTACTTCGAGGAGGCTGGGGGCGCCTGCGGAGCCGCCGTGGGCGAAGTGTGCGCCGAGGAGGTCGCCTTCGGCGGTGACGGCGGTGAGGTCGGGGTGGGTGTAGACGAGGTCTTCTGCGTCTTCCAGGGTGCTGACGACGACGATGCCGTGGAGCAGCCGTCGTACGGCAGGCATGAGGTCGGTGGGACCGCGGACGAGGTCTTCGGCGAAGGGGCGTCGCGCGTCTGCGGGTACGTCGTGGTTGTTCGCGCAGTTCCCCGCGCCCCTAGGGGCGGCGGTAGCTCCTGCCAAGAGCAGAGTGGCTCTGCCTCCGTCCTGTTTGCGGAGGAGTCTGATGGCATCGGCCGCCGAGGTCGGGGTCGTGACGGCGATGGCGTCCGCCGCCGCTCCGAAGGCCGCTGCCAGGGCGACCTCGTAGCCGGGTGTGACCGTCAGGAGTTCCGCCGCCGGGCCGAGCAGGCCGGAGAGGCGGTCCTTCGCCGCGAGCAGTATTCCGGTGCCGTCCTTGCGGCGCAGGCCCATCGCCAGGGCCTCGTGGCGGGCCTGGGTCGCGGCGCGCTTCCGTTCCGCCGCCGTGGCCGCCTCGCGGGCTGCCGTGAGGGCGGACTCGGCGTCGGCGAGCTGCTGCTTCGCGGCCTCGTGCTGTTCGGCGAGTTCGGCGTCGCCGGCGTCGAGGCCGTCGACCTCGGCCTTGAGCGCCTCGTACTCCTCCTGGGCGGCGACGGCCCGCTCCTGGGCCTCGTCGCGGGCGGCGGCCAGGCGTTCGATCTCGGCCTGGGCGGAGGCCGCGCGCGAGCGGGCCGCGTTGACCTGGCCGCTGAGCCGGGCCAGTCCCTCGCGCCGGTCGGCGATGGCGCGGGCGGCGTCCTTCAGACGCCGTTCCTCCTGGGTGAGCGCGCGCTCCAGTTCGGCGCGGTGGGCGACCGTGTCCTCCAGGGCGCGTTCGGCCGCCTCCAGGGCCGCCTCCAGCTCGGCCTCCTGCTCGCGGATGCGGGCGGCCTCGCGCTCCATGTCCTCGGGGTCGCGGCCGCGCCGCTCCTCGGGAGGCGCGGAGGTGGCGCTCTTCACGCGGGCGTCGGCCAGCGAGATCGTGCCGCGCACCCGCTCGGCGAGCTGGGAGAGCTCGTACCAGGTCTGCTGGGCGCGCTGGAGGCGTGGCGTGAGCTGCCGTACCTCGTCCTCGAGGAGTGCCTCGCGCTGGAGCGCTTTGCGCAGGTCCTGCTCGGCGGCCTCCTTGCGCCCCTTCAGCGCGGCCTCGTCGGCGACCTCGGCGTTGAGGGCTTCCTTCAGCCGTACGAGATCGTCGGCCAGCAGCCGCAGGCGGGCGTCGCGCAGGTCGGCCTGGATGACGGCGGCCCGACGGGCGACGGCGGCCTGGCGGCCGAGGGGCTTGAGCTGGCGTCTGAGTTCGTCGGTGAGGTCCTGCACGCGCGCGAGATTGGCCTGCATCGCGTCCAGCTTGCGCAGCGCCTTCTCCTTGCGCTTGCGGTGCTTGAGGACGCCGGCGGCCTCCTCGATGAAGGCGCGGCGGCCCATGGGGTCGGCGTGCAGTACGGAGTCGAGCTGGCCCTGCCCGACGATGACGTGCATCTCGCGGCCGATGCCGGAGTCGGAGAGAAGCTCCTGGATGTCGAGGAGGCGGCAGGTGTCGCCGTTGATCTGGTACTCGCTGCCGCCGTTGCGGAACATGATCCGCGTGATGGTGACCTCGGCGTACTCGATGGGCAGGGCCCCGTCGGAGTTGTCGATGGTCAGCGACACCTCGGCGCGGCCCAGCGGGGGGCGGCCGGTGGTGCCGGCGAAGATGACGTCCTCCATCTTGCCGCCGCGCAGCGATTTGGCGCCCTGCTCGCCCATGACCCAGCTCAGCGCGTCCACGACATTGGACTTGCCCGAGCCGTTCGGTCCTACGACGCACGTGATCCCCGGCTCGAACCGGAGTGTGGTGGCCGAAGCGAACGACTTGAACCCGCGGAGGGTCAGGGCCTTGAGGTGCACGCCGCCGGACTCTACCGCCCGGGTTCGTCTCACTCCATGAACCCACGGTTTCGCCGCTGAACGCGCAGGGCACACCACACGTTAAAGACGGTGAAAGGATGCGGGGGAAAGAAAGAAGGGACGCCGAGGGCGTCCCTTGCACTTCTGACAACTTAGCGGTTATGACGTGCGGCCCAACCACTGCTGTGCTGTTGTGGAGCGATGCAGTGATCAGGTGAGCGCAGGCTCCGCCTGGTGTGCGTCAACGCTCTCCATGATCCTGTCGTGAGAAGCGGCAGCCGTCAGCGCCTCGTTTTCGGCCTGGATACGTCCGAGCTCGGATTCCAGGTCCTGTACGCGCTGCTGGAGCCGTCGCATCTCGGCGAGGAGTCGAGGGTCGGAGCCGCCGACGTAACCGAGAAGCGCCTTTGCCATGATGGATGGTCCTCCACAATGCGTGACCGACCGATGCGGTGTGGGTCGTGAGGGATTCGCACCCGCGATGCTTGGCAGGGCCTGGAGTTGTACCGCCGTTCAGCCATGCCAAACAGCTAAGGTGCGCGGGGCTTTCAGCGTCTCACCAAAAAGTTTGACGGTCAACACGATCACGCCCCGTATTGGGGGCCGACCGGGCGCGCGCGGCCTGATACGGCGGCACTGCGGCTTCTGCGGGGCCCTCGAGGCGTCGCGATCATCCTTGCGTGCGGAGCCTGCCAAGGCAAGCGATTCTTGGCAATCACCAGCCGGTTTCCGTCCGGGGCGGCCCTCGGCGGCCTGTCGGCGGGCGCCCTTGAAGCCCGCCCGCCGGTGCGGGATCAGCGAATGGCGAAGCCGTCGTAGCCGCCGCGAGGTGTGTCCCAGATCTCCGTGACGCCGTCTACACGGCCGGGCGTGTCGTCACCCTCGAGCCACTCCAGCAAGCCTTCACAACCCTCTCGCGCGCCCTCCGCGACCACTTGGACCCGACCGTCGCCCAAATTGAGAGCAAAACCACTCAGGCCGCCGATCTCCAGGGCCTTGGCCCGCGTGAACCAGCGGAAACCCACACCTTGGACGCGTCCGCGCACCCAGGCGACCAGTCGCACATCCTCGCTCATGACTGCAACCTAACCGCCCAAACTCCCTCGGGCGCACTTCCTTCACTTGCGCCATGCGGTACCGTCCCCACCCAACGAATCTCATATGAAACTCACACCATCGAGTGAGTTTGGTGTTGATCTCGAGGACGAGTCGACCGCCAGGACGAGGAAGGCCAGAACATGGGACGCCACCGTCGCTCCGACGCCGGCCGCGCCGACACGGGCAGCGCCACGGGGATCATGCAGGCCGACGGCACCGCGGAGGGCCACGATCCGCTGTACGGCGGGGAAGACGGCCCGACCATGGGCATCGCGCCCTATCTGAACCCGGAGGCGTACGCCGACACGTACGCGCGGAGCGAGGCCTACCTGTTCGAGACGGAGGCCGCCGCGGCGGGTGACGGGTATGCCGCCATCCCCCGCCAGCGGACCGCCGAGACGGCCGTCTTCGCGAGCGACGGCTTCACGCCCGAGGGCGGCGCCCGGCGGGCGGGCTCGCACCGCCGCCGGAAGAAGGCCGCACGGCCGATGCGCACCGGCCTGCTCGGCGTGTCCGCCGCGGTCGCCATCGGCACCGTCGCGGTGGCCACGGGCGC
>NZ_JBHUQX010000362.1:0-9865 GCF_042674225.1 Streptomyces sp. NPDC056948 | reverse complement strand
CCCCGGCCCCCGCGCCCGCCGGCCCCCGCGGGTGGCCAGTCCGGGGGCGGCCCGTGGGGTTCCCTCCGTCCTTCGTCGGTTGCGGCTGTTGTGTTTTCGAGTCCGGCCCCCCCCCCCCGCCCCCCGCGGCCGGGCGGGTCAGGTCAGGCCCGCCGACTTCAGCCACGCCTTGGCCACGTCCAGCGGATCCTTCTTCTCGAGCTGGACCTGCGCGTCCAGCTCGAGCAGCGCGGCCGTGTCGAGCTTGGCCGAGACCGCGTCGAGTGCCGCGGCACCCTTCTTGGACAGCTCGCCCTTGCGGACCAGCGGCTGCACGTTCTGGAAGCCGAAGAGGTTCTCCGGGTCCTTCAGGACGACGAACTTGTCCCGGGCGATGGTCGGGTCGGTGGTGAAGAGGTCCGCGGCCTGCACGGTGTTCATCTTCAGCGCCGTCTGGGTCAGCGGACCACCCGCGTCGAGGGACTTGAAGGACTTGAACTCCAGCCCGTACACCGACTTCAGGCCCACCAGACCCTGGTGCCGGGTCTGGAACTCCGGCGAGCCGCCGAAGTCCAGGTCCTCGGCGACGTCCTTGAGGTCGGCTATGGACGAGTCCGAGGTCAGCTTGTACTTCTTCGCGGTCTCCGCGTTGACCGTCACGGAGTCCTTGTTCTGCGCGGCCGACGGCTTCAGCAGCTCCAGCTTGGAGTCGAGCTTGCCGTCGATGGCGGTCGTGGTCTCCTCGACCGTCTTCGGCTTGGCCTTGGCGTCGAGGTAGGCCAGCAGGGAGCCGTTGTACTCCGGCAGCACGGTGACGCTGCCGTTCTTCATCAGACCGTACGTGGTCTCCCGGCTGCCGATGTTGGGCTTGTAGGTGACCTTGATGCCCTTCGCCTTGAGGGCCTCGCCGTAGATGTCGGCGAGCAGGATGCTCTCGGCGAAGTTGTTGGAGCCGACGACGACTGCGCCGTCCTCCGCCCCGCCGCCCTTGAGCGGGTCGTCGGAGGTGCCGCCGGAGGAACAGCCTCCGAGAAGAGCTGCCGCCGCGGCCAGCGCGACCGCTGCCGCGCCGGGGTGCCTCGTCATGGACCGGGTGCTGCTCTTCCGTGTAGTAATCACCCACTGATCCAAGCCAGCGGATATTCGGTCAGTCAAGAGCAGCTTGGTCACCAATTGGCGTCATCTCCTGCGCACACCCGGCGACACCGCGATCCGGGCCGCCGCCCAGAACAGCGCGAGCGTGACCAGCGCGAGGACGGCCACCAGCGTCGCGCCGCCCACCACCTTCTCGTAGTTGCGCTGGTAAAGGCCGTCGACGATGTACCGCCCGAGGCCGCCCAGGCTGACGTACGCGGCGATGGTGGCCGTCGACACGATCTGGATGGCCGCCGAGCGCAGGCCGCTCAGGATCAGCGGCAGGGCGACCGGCAGTTCCACCTGGAAGAGGATCCGGGACTCGTGCATGCCCATACCGCGGGCGGCGTCCACCGGCGAGGGGTCGACCGAACGCATCGCCTCGTAGGTGGTGACCAGGATCGGCGGGACGGCGAGGATGACCAGCGGGATCATCACGGGCAGCATCCCGAACCCCAGCAGGGTGGTCATCAGCACCAGCAGACCGAAGCTGGGCAGGGCCCGCCCGGCGGTGGCGACCAGGGACAGGGCGTTGCCGCCGCGCCCGTAGTGCCCGGTGACCAGGCCGATCGGCAGTCCGATCGCGGCGGCGAGGAGCAGCGCCTCCAGGGTGTACTGGACATGCTCCCCGAGCCGGGCCGGGATGCCGTCGTACCCCTGCCAGTGAGCGCTGTCGCTGAAGAACGAGTTGACGAAGTTGAGTACGTTCACCGGGCAGCGTCCTTAAGGGCGGGCGCCGGCTTGCGGCGGACCGTCCCGCTCGGCATCCAGGGCGTCAGCAGCACGCGGACGAGGACCAGCAGGGCGTCGACGAGGATCGCCAGGAGCGCCGTGGTGATCACGGAGTTCCAGGTGAGCTCGGGCCGGTTGTAGATCTGCGCGTCGTGGAGCAGGTTGCCGAGCGCGCCCTGGTTGCCGATCAGCATGCCGACGCTGACGAGGGAGATGCTCGACACGGTCGCCACCCGCAGGCCCGCGATGATCGCCGGTACCGCGATCGGCAACTGCACCTGGAAGTACCGCCGTACGGGCCCGAAGCCCATGGCGGTCGCGGCGGCCAGGGTCTCCGGAGGCACCGAGCGCACCCCGTCGACGATCGCCGGGACGAGCACCACGAGGCTGTACACGGCCAGCGGGATCATCACGGTGAGTTCGGTCTGGCCGGTGTAGTCGATGAGGACGACGAAGAACGCCAGGGACGGGATGGCGTACAGCACCGTCGTCAGACCGAGGACGGGCGGGTACAGCCAGCGGAAGCGCACGCAGAGCTGGGCGATCGGCAGTGCCAGCAGCAGTCCGGCCGCGACCGGCAGCAGGGCCTCTCTCAAGTGCAGCCCGATCAGCCCGAACCAGCTGTGCTGGAGGTCGCTCGGGATGTCGAAGAAGCCGTGGAGGAACTCGCTCATCCGGCGACCTTCTCGTCGTCGCGCTCGTCGTCGCGCCGTGCCTCGTGGGCGCTGCGGATGGCCTCGCCGATGGTGTGCTGCTCGACCACTCCGGTCACGCGTCCGCCGGCGTCCACGGCGACGGCCCAGCCGGTCGGGGAGAGCACGGCGCAGTCGAGGGCGGCCCGCAGCGAGTCGGTGCCGGGCACGAACGGCCGCCCGTAGGACTGGAGCCGGTCCGGCCTGATGTCCCCGGCCGTCAGGTCCTGCGGCGTGCTCCAGCCGAGCGGCCTGCCGTCCGCGTCGGTCACCAGGAGCCAGGGGGCGTCGGGGGCGGCGATCTGCTCGGCGGTGGCGTCGACCCGGATCACCGGGTCGGTCGTGAGCGTGAGCCCCGCGGACGGGAAGAACGACAGGCCCCGGATGCCGCGGTCGGCGCCGAGGAAGTCCTCGACGAAGGCGTCGGCGGGGTCGGACAGCAGCTCGGCGGGGGGTGCGTACTGGGCGAGGTGGCCGCCTTCGCGCAGTACGGCGACCATCGTGCCGAGCTTGATCGCCTCGTCGATGTCGTGGGTGACGAAGACGATGGTCTTGCCCAGC
Organism: Streptomyces sp. NPDC056948; assembly: GCF_042674225.1. Classification (NCBI taxonomy): domain Bacteria; kingdom Bacillati; phylum Actinomycetota; class Actinomycetes; order Kitasatosporales; family Streptomycetaceae; genus Streptomyces; species Streptomyces sp. NPDC056948. Next base: position 6,767 of record NZ_JBHUQX010000362.1, on the reverse strand, counting down.
TCTTCCTGGATGCGCAGCAGTTCGTCCTGGAGGACCTTGCGCACCACGGGGTCGACCGCCGAGAACGGCTCGTCCATGAGCAGCACGGGCGGGTCGGCGGCGAGCGCCCGGGCCACGCCGACGCGCTGCTGCTGACCGCCGGAGAGCTGGTACGGGTACCGCTTGGCGAGCGCGGTGTCGAGGCCCACGCGTTCCATCAGTTCGGCCGCCCGGGCCCGGGCCTTCTGCTTGCCCCAGCCGAGCATGCGGGGCACGGTCGCGATGTTGTCGACGATCGTGCGGTGCTGGAAGAGGCCGGCGTTCTGGATGACGTAGCCCATGGAGCGGCGCAGGGTGGTGACGGGCTGCCGCTGGATGTCCTCGCCGTCGAGGAGGATCGTTCCCTCGCTCGGTTCGACCATCCTGTTGATCATCCGCAGGGTGGTCGTCTTGCCGCAGCCCGACGGTCCGACGAGGACGGTGATCGAGCGGTCGGGTATCTCCATGGAGAGCCGGTCGACCGCCACCGTGCCGTCCGGGTACCGCTTGGTGACTGATTCGATCCGTATCAAGGCGCCGGGGCCCTTCGGGTTGGCGGACTTTTGGCCATGGTCGTACGCGCTGTCGCCGGACGAGTCTAGACGGCGGTGGTTTCCGGCCCCGGGGCGGCCGGTGGCCCGTCCCCGTTCAGCGGCAGGCGGACGGTGAAGGCCGTCGCCCCCGGCTCGCTGTCCAGCTCGATGCGGCCGCCGTGGGCCCGGACCAGGGACTGGGCGACCGCGAGGCCGAGGCCGCTGCCGCCGCGGTCGCGGCTGCGGGCCTTGTCGACGCGGTAGAAGCGGTCGAAGACCCGGTCCCGGTCGTCGGGCGGGATGCCCGGACCGGTGTCGGCGACCCGCACCTCGGCCGAGCCGGGCGCGACGCACACCTCCACGGACACCTTCGTCCCGGCGGGGGTGTGCACCGCGGCGTTGGTGAGGAGGTTGTCGACGACCTGCCGGATGCGCAGCGGGTCCATCCGCAGCCGCACCGGCCGCGGACCCGCGAGCACGGTCAGCCGGTGGTCGGGGCGGCCCGCGCGGAAGGCGTCCGCGGCCTGGCACACCAACTCGACCAGGTCGGCGTCCTGGAGCCGCAGCGGCTCCTCCACCTCGGCCGCGTCCAGCCGGGCGAGCAGCAGCAGGTCGTCCAGGAGGATGCCCATCCGGGCGGCCTCGGCGCGCAGCCGGGCCAGGTGCCGGTCGCGTTCCTCGGGGGCGTTGGCGGCGGCGTACTGGAAGAGGTCGGCGTAGCCGCGTACCGACATCAGCGGGGTGCGCAGCTCGTGCGAGGCGTCGGCGACGAACCGGCGCAGGCGCTGCTCGGCCTCCGCGCGCACGGCGAGGGAGTGGTCGATGTGCTCCAGCATCGTGTTGAAGGCGGTCCGCAGTTCGTCCACCTCGGGTCCGCCGTCCCGGCCGTCGGCGCGCAGCGACAGCCGGGCCGCCGACTCGGTCAGGTCGTGCGAGGCGATGCCGTGGGCGGTGGAGGCCATGTCGCTGAGCGGTTTCAGTCCGCGGCGCAGCGTCCTGCGGCCGAAGACGACCAGCGCGAGCAGCGCGGCCCCGAAGGTGACGACCTGGATGGTGATGAGCTGCCCGACGGTGTCCTCGATGTCCTCCATGGGCGCGGCGCTGACCAGGACGACCCCGGGCTCGACCTGGCAGGCGCGCAGCCGGTAGGAGCCGGCGCCCTTGAGGTGCTCGGTGCGCAGGAGTTCCGTGTGCGCGGTGGTCTGCGCCCGGGCCAGGGAGGTGAAGTCGTCGACGTCCTTGGGCAGGTCGGCGGGGTCCTCGGGCCTGCGGAGCTCGGGCGTGCCGTCCGACACGTCGTACACGGCGTAGAACCAGCTGTAGTACTTCTTGCCCGAGAGCGTGCCGTAGTCCGCGATGCTCTTGGACTGGGCGATCTGGGCCTGTGCGAGCTGGGTGTCGAGCTGGGCCGAGAGGTAGTCCCGCATATAGGTGGTCAGGGCCGTGCCGACGACGGCGAACACGACCAGCGCCAGGGCGCCGAGGCCCAGGGCCAGCCGGGTGCCCAGGCGCATCCTGCGGTAGGTCCGCCGCAGTCTGGCGATCACTCGGAGGCCTGCCGCAGGACGTACCCGAATCCCCGCACGGTGTGGATCAGGGGCGCGCCGCCGTCGTCCGTCTCGTCGAGCTTGCGGCGCAGCCGGCTGACGACCAGCTCGACGACGTTGGAACGGCCGCCGAAGCCGTACTCCCAGACGTGGTCGAGGATCTGCGCCTTGGTGAGCACGGTGGGCGACTTGCGCATCAGGTAGCGCAGCACCTCGTACTCGGTCGGGGTCAGCGACAGCAGTCGCTCGCCGCGCCGCACCTCGCGGGTGTCCTCGTCCATCGTCAGATCGCCGACCTGGAGCACGGACCGCTGGAAGGCGGGGCCCGCGCTGCGCCGCAGCACGGTCCGCAGCCGGGCCATCAGCTCCTCCACGGCGAACGGCTTGACCAGGTAGTCGTCGCCGCCCCGCGTCAGGCCCGCGACCCGGTCGGCGACGCCGTCCCGCGCGGTGAGGAACACCACCGGCACCATCGTCCCGGAGGCGCGCAGCCGGTCCAGGACGCCGAAGCCGTCCACGCCGGGCAGCATCAGGTCGAGCACCACGATGTCCGGGTGGAACTCGGCGGCCCGCTTCAGCGCGTCCTCACCGGTGTACGCCGTGACCGCGTCCCAGCCCTCGTAGCGGGCGACGGTCGCGACGAGATCGGCGATGGGCTGGTCGTCGTCGACGACGAGGAGGCGTACTTTTTCCACTCGCTCATAGTGCTTCACCTGTCCCGCGCCTCCATAGCCGTCCGCCTCTTCGCGGCACGATCGATAAACACTTGAAAGTTGAGCGACAGTATTTCGACAGCTCCTCCGCGACAAGCTCGGTGTCCCAGGATCCGATCAAGGAGCTGCCGACCGTGACGACCCTCCAAGAACCTCCCGCGGCGACCCGCGCGGGCGTGCGCCCCAGAGTGGTGGGGCGTACCGGCCTGTACGCGGTGCTGCTCGCCAACGCGGTCGTGGTGGCCGTGTTCTTCGTCCAGGCCGGCTTCGCCTCGAACACGCTCATCGTGCTGGGCCGGCTGACCGGGCTGTACGGTTCGCTGCTCATGGCGTTCCAGCTGCTGCTGGTCGCCCGGCTGCCCTGGTTCGACCGGCGGATCGGCATGGACCGGCTGACGTCCTGGCACCGCTGGACCGGCTTCTCGGTGCTGTGGCTGCTGCTCGCGCACGCGGTGTTCATCGTCTTCGGCTACGCCCAGTCCTCGTCGCTGGACCCTGTGAACCAGTTGGTGGACCTCGCGGAGACCGTCGAGGGCGTGCTGCGCGCGATCACCGCCCTGGCGATCATCATCGTGGTCGGCGTGGTCTCGGCCCGCTCCGCCCGGCGCCGGCTGGCCTATGAGACCTGGCACTTCATCCACCTGTACACCTACGTCGCGGTGGTGCTGGCGTTCACGCACCAGGTCGCGGCGGGCACGACGTTCACCTCGTCGTCCGCGGCGAAGACGTACTGGTACGCCGTGTGGGGATTGGCCCTCGCCGCGGTGTTCACGGGCCGTCTGGTGCTGCCCCTGTGGCGCAATTTCCGTCACCAGCTGCGTGTGACGGCCGTCGTCCCCGAGAACGACCACGTCGTCTCGATCTACATCACGGGCCGCGACCTGGACCGGCTGCCCGCCCGGGCGGGACAGTTCTTCCTGTGGCGGTTCCTGACCAAGGACCGCTGGTGGCAGGCCAACCCGTTCTCGCTGTCCGCCGCCCCGGACGGCCGTACGCTCCGGCTGACGGCCAAGCGCGCGGGCGACGGCAGCGCGGCCCTGCGGCACCTGAAGGTGGGCACGCGCGTGTTCGCCGAGGGCCCCTACGGCGCCTTCACCACCCTGCACCGCACCCGCCCGGACGCCCTGCTCATCGCGGGCGGCGTCGGTGTCACGCCGATCCGGGCCCTGCTGGAGGAACTGCACGGCCACGCGGTCGTGATCTACCGGGTGGCCACGGACCAGGACGCCGTCCTCTACGACGAACTGCGCGACCTCGCGCTCGCCAAGGGCGCCGAACTGCACCTGGTCACCGGCCCGCCCGTGCCCGACCGGCTGGCGCCGCGGGAACTCGCCCGCCTGGTGCCGGACATCGCCGGCCGGGACGTCTACCTCTGCGGCCCGCCGCCGATGATGAACGCGGTGCTCGGCAGCCTGCGCGAACTCGACGTGCCCAAGGCGCAGATCCACTTCGAACGCTTCAGCCTGGCCGGATGACGAGGAGATTGTCGTGAAGCGAGCCATACCCGTCCTCGTCCTGAGCCTCGCGGGCCTGATCCCGGTCTGGCGCTACGCGCCCTCCCACGACGCCGGGTCGTCGTCGGCCGTCACGGAGGCCGCTGCGCCGGCGTCCACGCCCTCGGCCTCGTCCTCGGGCGGAACCACCTCCACGGTCGTCTCGGGGTCCACGATCGACACCGAGAAGGGCCCGGTGCAGGTCGAGGTCACCTTCGCCGGCGACAAGATCGCCTCGGTGCGGATGCTGCAGCAGCCGGACCATCCGCAGACCACGGCCGCCGTACCCAAGCTGATCGAGGAGACGCTCCAGGCGCAGAGCGCCGACATCGACACGGTGTCCGGCGCCACGGTCACCAGCGACGGCTACAAGGAGTCGCTCCAGGCCGCCATCGACGCGAAGGGCTGAGGGGATGCGGCGCGTCGAGCACGTGATGGGGTTCCCGGTGTCGGTCCGGATCGACGACAAGGGCTTCCCCGAGGCGGCGGTGGACGGCCTCTTCGCCTGGCTGCACGAGGTCGACGCGCGGTTCAGCCCGTTCCGGCCGGACAGCGAGGTGTCGCGGCTGGACCGCGGGGAGGTGTCCGTGCCCAGTGCGGCGCTCCGGGAGATCCTGGACCTGTGCGAGGAGTACCGGGTCGCGACCAGGGGCGCGTTCGACGTACGCCTGCCGGGGCGCGGCCTCGATCCCTGCGCCGTGGTGAAGGGCTGGTCGGTGCAGAAGGGCGCGGAGCTGCTGGCGGCGGCCGGGGCGCGGCGCTTCTGCCTCAACGCGGGCGGTGACGTGGTCGCCGTCGGCGGCCCCTGGCGGGTGGGCGTACGGCATCCCGAGCACGCCGACCGGCTGTGCACGGTCCTGGACCTCACGGACCGGGCCGTCGCGACGTCCGCCCGCTACGAGCGCGGCGACCACATCGTCGACGGGCGTACCGGGCGCCCGGCGACCGGGCTGCTCAGCCTCACGGTCGTCGCCCCCACCCTCACCGAGGCCGACACCGTCGCGACGGCGGCCTTCGCGCTGGGCGCCGAGGGCGTCGAGTGGGCGGCGGCCCGGGAGAACTGCGAGGTGTTCGCGGTGGACGCCGGGCGCCGGGTCCTGCGGTCGCCGGGGTTCCCCGGGGAACGGGCGGCGCCGGAGCCGACCGGTTAGGCTCCTGAAGGATCACTGCCGAACGGAAGGGGGCCGAAGGCATGAGCGCGACGGTGACGGCGGTCAGCAGCAACGGCGAGTACACGTTCACCAAGCCGAACCGGGACAGCATCACCCTGCTCGCCGGGCTGGGGGTGGAGGGCGACATCCACGCGGGGGTGACGGTCAAGCACCGTTCGCGGATCGCCCAGGACCCCACCCAGCCGAACCTGCGCCAGGTGCACCTCATCCACGAGGAGCTCTTCGCCGAGGTCGCGGACGCGGGGTTCGAGGTGGCTCCCGGCGCACTCGGGGAGAACATCACCACACGCGGCATCGACCTGCTCGGCCTGCCGGTCGGCACCCTGCTGCACATCGGCGAGGCCGCGGTGGTGGAGGTGACGGGCCTGCGCAACCCCTGCAGCCAGATCGACGCCTTCCAGGACGGGCTGCTGAAGCAGGTCGTCGGCCGTGACGAGGCAGGCCGGATCGTGCGCAAGGCAGGCATCATGAGCGTCGTACGGGAAGGCGGCGTGGTGCGTCCCGGGGACTCCATCGAGGTGCGGCTCCCCGCCGAACCGCACCGGCCGCTGGAACGCGTCTGAACAAGCCCTGGTACGGGCCTTTCACTCCTCGGGCAGGGCCTCCAGGAAGTCCGCCGGCGGCACGAAGAACAGGCTGCCGGTGACGGCCCGTGAGTAGTCCAGCAGCGGGTCGGGCCCCGAGCCCGGCTCGCCGAGGAACATCTTGCGCAGCATCGTCTCGGGTATCCCGGGCGTGCGCGCGTAGGCCACGAAGTACGTGCCGAACTCCCCGTGCCCCGGCCTGCCGAACGGCATCGCGGAGCGCAGTATCCTCTGCTCCGAGCCGTCCGGGCCGAGGACGGTGTTGACGTCCTTGTGGGAGCCGGGCGCGTCGAGTTCGAGGTTGGTGAGCTTGGTGCGGCCTATCACCTTCTCCTGCGCCTCCACGGCGAGGGCCTCCCACGCGTCCACGTCGTGCAGGTACTTCTGCACCATCGCGTAGCTGCCGCCGCGGAAGCCGGGATCCTCCTCGCCGACCAGCGCCGCGTCGGCCGCGGGCTGGCCGACGGGGTTCTCGGTGCCGTCGACGAAGCCGAGGAGGTTGCGCGAGTCGAAGTAGGCGAAGGCCTGCGTCTCGTCCCGCACGGTGACCGCGCCGCGCAGCCGCCGCACCAGCTCGGCGGCGAGGGCGAAGCACAGGTCGGTGCGGGCGGCCTTGATGTGGAAGAACAGATCGCCCGGGGTGGCCGGGGCGTGGTGCCGGGGCCCGGCCAGCTCGCGGAACGGGTGCAGTTCGGCGGGCCTGGGGC
>NZ_JBHUQX010000361.1:0-9871 GCF_042674225.1 Streptomyces sp. NPDC056948 | reverse complement strand
CGTGTACGAAGATCCCGTGACCTGGACCGCCGAACCGGTGCGGCCGCGGTGGCAGTTGGCCCTGCGGTTCGCGGGGAGCGTGGTGTGGTTCCCGGTGGTGTGTGTGCTGTGGGTGGCGGTGGCGGCGGTGCTCTTCGTCGTCGCGATGTTCGCCGAGGTGATCACGGCTTTCAGCAGCACCCTCGAACGCCGCTTCATCGAAGCCGCGGGCGGGACGGTTCTGCGCGTCGGGCGCCTGGCCTCCTGGTGCGTGTCCTGGCCGGAGCTCCGCCATGAGGGTGACGCCGACTTCTACAAGAAGCGCGTGGACAAGGCGGTCGCGAAGTGGACCGCCCGGGCCTCGGCCCCGGCCGAGCGACAGAAGCCACGACCGCCCGTGGAGTGTGCGATACCCATGCGGAAATACCGCGGTGTCGGCGGGTGGTACGTCGCCGAGGTGGCGCTCGTACAGGGATGGGAGCTGCGGCCCACGGACGTGGGCAAGGAGGTGCGGCTGTGGTGGTCGGCCGCGTCACGGGCCGACTGAGTTCGCCCCCCTGGACTTGCCCGACCATGTGAAGGTTGGTGAAGATCTTGGGGTGACCTTGACAAGACCCACGCCAGGAGTGGCCGACAGCGGCGGGCCCGTACGGCGCACCGGTGCGGTGCGGGCCGTCGCCGTCCTGGTCCTGGTGGCCCTGGCCGCGCTGATCCCGCTGCTCGGCCCGTCCACCGCGCTGCACGGCACCGGGGAGGCCGGCGCGCCCGGGGCCGGCGGCATCGCCCTGCTGCGCACGGTGCTGTTCGCGGCGCTGTGCGTACCGGTCGGCGAGCTGTTCGTGAACCGGCTGGCGCATTCCGTGCCGGGCACGGAGAGAGCCACCGGCCACCCGTTGGCCGTGCCCCGCAGTTGGTCGCCTCTCGCCGCCGCCGTCGGTTTCGTCGCCGCCCTGGGGCTCGCCTCGGTCGTGGCCACGGGGAATCTCGTCCCGGACGGCCTGTCGGACATGGACGTCGGCGGGCTCCACGCGTCCCGGGACGGCAAGCTCGCCCTGCTCGAGGTCAACGCGTTCCTGGTGGCCGGGCTGTGTGCCGTGTCGCGCCGGCCGGCCAGGCAGGTGTGGCCGCTGGCCGCCGTGGTCGTCGCGGAGGCGCTGCGCGCGCACCCCCCGACCGAGCAGAACCCGCTGACCGGCTCCGGGCTGACGCTCGTCCACCTGACCTGCGCGGCGCTGTGGGTGGGCGGTCTGCTGCACGCGCTGCGGACCCTGCGCCTGTGGCACGGCCGGTACGACACGGGGGCGGGCGCGGCCCTGCTGGGCCTCTACGCGCGCGTGGCGGCCGTGCTGCTCGCCGCCATCACCGCGACGGGTGTGTGGAGTTCGCTGCGCCGGATGCCGCCGGGGACGATCGTGGAGCAGCTGACGGCCACGGCGTACGGGCGTGCCCTGCTCGCCAAGGTGCTGCTCGTGGCCGCCGTCGCCGCCCTCGCCCTGTGGGCCCGGAGCCGGCTGCGCCGGGCGGCCGATCCGCTGAGCGCCTGTGCGCCGGCGCGGGCGGAGGTCGTCGCGCTGGGCCTGGTGGTCGCGGTGTCCGGACTGCTGACGGCCCTTCCGGTCCCCATCCGCTGGTGAGCCTCAGACGGCCCGCATCTCGCCGTACGTCGCGGCCGGTGCCCTGCGCGCGTTGAGCACCCCCAGCGTGCCGCCGGCCAGCAGGGCCTGCGCGGCGATGTACGTGAGCATGATCCAGAAGTCCGGCCGGGGAAGCTGCGGCCAGTCGGCGACGCCGGTCGCGATGAGCATGTCGGAGAGCAGGAACAGCGCACCGCCCAGTCCGGCGAGGAGGCCGAGCCGGGTGACCGACCCGTACGCCATGGCCGTGAGCAGGAGGCTGTACCCGGCGACGGGCACGCGCAGGTCCGCGGGCAGGTCCGGCCACAGCAGCGCGACGGTCGTGACGAGGGCGGTGCCGTAGCCGAGGGCGAGGAGGCCCGCACGCGCGCGTGGGACCGCGTTCCGGCTGCCGTACGTCCTGAAGAGGCCGAGGTAGCAGACATGGCCCGCGGCGAAGGAGCCCATGCCCGCGAGGAAGGCCGGCTCGGCGTCGGACAGCAACAGGACGTCCCCGCCCCAGCCGAAGAGCAGGGCGGCCAGGAGCAGCCGAGGCGCCCGGCGCAGGGCGGCCCACAGGGCCAGGAGCGGCATCAGCAGGGGCTTGGCCACCGTGTGCCCGGCGTCGAAGCCGGCCGCGAGGGAGACGAGGTCGACGGCGGCGGCGAGACCGAAGGCGGCGAGGAGGAGGCGGGAGGGGGTCACGCCGACGTGCTCTCACCGGCGTGGGTCGGAGCCGCCGCGGGGTCCGGAGGAGCAGCCGTGGCCGTAGCCGTAGCCGTAGCCGTAGCCGTAGCCGTAGCCGTAGCCGTAGCAAGGGTCGCCGTCGGGGCAGGAGCGGGTGCGGAGGCCGGCGTGGGCCCCCAGCCCGGTCCCCGGAACACGCGTCCCGCTCGCTCGCGCCAACTGTGCGCCGCCTTCAGGTCCTTCGCGATGGACACGTATTCGTGCGTGGCCACCTTCAGCAGGTTGTACGTGCCGATGTTCTTCGTCAGTCCGTACACGGGCCGTTCGGTCTCGGCGGTGAACGATCCGAACAGCCGGTCCCAGACGATGAGGATGCCGCCGAAGTTGCGGTCGAGGTAACCGCCCTGGGAGGCGTGGTGGACGCGGTGGTGCGAGGGGGTGTTGAAGACGAACTCGAACCAGCGGGGCATCTTGTCGATCCGCTCGGTGTGGATCCAGAACTGGTAGACGAGGTTCGCGGAGGAGCAGAACGCGAGCGCGGCGGGGTGCACGCCGGCGGCTATGAGGGGGACGTAGAACGGCCACACGGTCAGGGACGTCCAGGGCTGGCGCAGCGCGGTGGTGAAGTTGAACTTCCGGCTGGAGTGGTGGACGACGTGGCAGGCCCACAGGACGCGGATGACGTGGTGGCCGCGGTGGGACCAGTAGTAGAAGAAGTCCTGCCCGAGCAGCAGCAGCGGGACGGTCCACCACAGGACGGGCACGCGCAGGGGCGTGAGTTCGTAGAGGGCCGTGTAGAGGGCGACGATCGGGATCTTCCAGAGGAAGTCGAAGACGAGACTGCCGAGGCCCATGCCGACGCTCGTGGCGGCGTCCTTCGCCTCGTAGCCCTCCGCGTCCTCGTCGGGATGGAGGCGGTAGCTCACCATTTCGACCACGGTGAGCAGCACAAAGGCGGGGATCGACCACAGCACGACATCGGGCAGGTTCGGCATGCAAGCACCGTAGGACCGCCGTCCTGCCCCGACTAGACGTTGTTACCCACAAGTATTACCGACGGTACGCGCTTGCTTCTTGGTGATCTCCGCCAATCGGAGTGCCATCGGTGTGACTGAGTGTCGGACAGACGTACGCCTCGCGAACGGACAGACCGGACAACACGCCTGAGGGAGTATCGGAAGGGCCGGGTGCGCGCACCTGGCGGGCGGTGATGTCAGTCGTGGCCCGTATCCTCAGGGACCATGCTCGATGACCTCACGACCGCAGTGCCCTCTCCCACGTCATGGCCGGCCGCGTATCCCCAGGGGTACGCGGTTGTTGACGTGGAGACCACAGGTCTGGCCCGGGACGATCGCATCATCTCCGCGGCCGTCTACCGGCTCGACGCGCGCGGCGAGGTCGAGGACCACTGGTACTCGACGGTCAACCCGGAGCGCGACCCCGGCCCCGTGTGGATCCACGGGCTGACGAGCGAGGCACTCGAGGGCGCTCCCCTCTTCCAGGACATCGCCGAGGAGTTCACGACCCGGCTCGAGGGGCGGGTGCTCGTCGCGCACAACGCCGTCTTCGACTGGCAGATGATCGCCCGGGAGTACGCGCGGGCGCAGCGCGAGGCACCGGTGCGGCAGCGGCTGTGCACCATCGCGCTCTCCAAGGAACTCGGGCTCCCGCTGCCCAACCACAAGCTGGAGTCCCTCGCCGCGCACTTCGGCGTCGTCCAGCAGCGGGCGCACCACGCGCTGGACGACGCGCGCGTGCTGGCCGAGGCGTTCCGGCCCAGCCTCAGGGCCGCGGCGGCGAACGGCGTACGGCTGCCGCTGCTGGAGTGCCGGCCGCTGACCGAGTGGTCGGACCGTCCCGCGCCCCGCATCGGACAGCAGGCGGGCTACGGCGGTTACCGGCCCACCAGTTGGCGCCCGGCCCGGAAGCGGCCCGCCTGCCCCTACCCCAACCCGGGGCGCTACGAGGCGGGCGGGCGGCTCAAGCAGGGCATGCGGGTCGCCTTCTCGGGTGACACCTCGGTGGAGCGCGATCTGCTGGAGGACCGCGCGACCGAGGCCGGGCTGCATGTGGCCACCAGCCTGTCCCGGCTGACCAGCCTGCTCGTCACGAACGACCCGGACTCGGGCACGTCCAAGGTGGTCAAGGCCCGGCAGTTCGGCACGCCGGTCGTGGACGAGGCGGCGTTCGGGCAGCTCCTCGCGGATGTGGAGCCGGCGTCGCAGGGGTGACCGTTTACGGAGCGGCGCCGGAGGGCGACCGTACGGACGGGTGATTGGGGGGCGACTCGCCCGGCACCCGCTCGCCCGGGCCGGGATGACGGCTCACCCTGTGGCGCATGGCGACCTGTGAGGTATGTGGCAATCAGTACGGAATGACCTTCGAGGTGCACGCGCAGGGCGCGGTGCACGTCTTCGACTGCTTCTCCTGCGCGATCCACCGCATGGCACCCATCTGCGAGCACTGCCGTGTACAGATCATCGGCCAGGGCGTGGAGGTCGAGGGCCACTGGTACTGCGGCGCGCACTGCGCACGCGCGGAGGGAAAGGCGGGAATTGTCGACAAGGTGTGAAACCGTACCCGCCTGATCGCACCCCACGACCGAGTTGTACGGTCGTGGGGTGTACCGCTTCCTGATGTCCCGGCAGTGGGTGATCCTCACACTGATCGCCCTGCTTCTCATCCCCACGATGATCAGGCTGGGCATTTGGCAGATGCATCGCTACGAGGAGCGCACCGCCCGGAACCAGCTCGTCACGGACGCGCTGGCGGCCGACCCGGTGCCCGTGGAGAAGCTGACCGGGCCCGGGCACACCGTCACCAGCGCCGAGCGGTACCGCACCGTGACCGCGAAGGGTCACTTCGACACGGAGGACGAGGTCGTCGTCCGCCGCCGCACCAACTCCGACGACGAGGTCGGCTACCACGTCCTGACCCCGTTCGTCCTCGACGACGGCAAGGTCCTGCTGGTCAACCGGGGCTGGATCCCCTCCGACGGCCCGAGCCAGACCGCGTTCCCGAAGGTTCCCGCACCGCCGGCCGGCGAGGTCACCGTCACGGGGCGGCTGATGCCCGACGAGACGACCGCGGCGAGCGGCATCAAGAACCTCGAAGGGCTGCCGGACCGGCAGATCATGCTGATCAACAGCGAGCAGGAGGCACGGCGCCTGGACGTCCAGGCGCTCGGCGGCTACATCGCCCAGACGGCACCCGAGCCCAAGGGCGACACCCCCGAGCTCCTCGGCAATCCGGGCAAGGAGGACGCCGCGCTGAACTACGCCTACGCCTTCCAGTGGTGGCTGTTCGCCGCTGCCGTACCGGTCGGCTGGGTGGTCCTGGCCCGCCGCGAGGCCCGGGACCGGGCCCAGGCGGCGGCCGAGGACACCGACGCGACGGAGGCGGAGCCGGCGGCCGTGTGACCTCCGGCGGCCGGCCGCCCCACGGTCCGCGTCAACAGCCGCCCGCAGGCCGCGTCAGCAGCAGCGTCCCTGCCGGCACTCCTCCCGGTGCGACCGGTTGAGCACCTCCGTCAGCTCCCGCACGTACCAGCGCACCGCCCGCGCCCAGCGCACCACCCTCACGTCCGGGCTCCCGCCACCGGCCGACCGGCCTGCTCCGGCACCTCGATCCGGGACTCGGTGTACGGCGCCTCGCTGATCGGCTGGGAACCCGGGTTCCGGACCGCCCGTACGCACACCACCGCCGCGTTCACGAGCACCACGGCGACCAGCAGCAGGAACAGCGCGATCAGTACGCCGTCGACCGTGGAGTTGGTGACGACGGTCTGCATGTCGGCCGGGCTCTTGGCCGGTGGCAGGATCTGGTCGGCGTCGAGGGCGTCGGCGTAGCGGCCACGCTGGGCGAAGAAGCCCACCTTCGGGTCGTCCGAGAAGATCTTCTGCCAGCCGGCGGTGAAGGTGATGGCGACGACCCAGGCGAGCGGGACACCGGTGACCCAGGCCCAGCGCAGCTTCCCGGACTTGATCAGGACCGTGGTGCAGACGGCCAGGGCGATCGCGGCGAGGAGCTGGTTCGCGATGCCGAAGAGCGGGAAGAGCTGGTTGATTCCGCCGAGCGGGTCGGTGGCACCGGTGTACAGGAAGTAGCCCCAGGCCGCGACGACCAGGGCGCTGCACAGCCAGATGCCCGGCTTCCAGTTGACCCGGCCGGCCGGCTTCCACACGTTGCCGAGCATGTCCTGGAGCATGAAGCGGCCGACCCGGGTGCCCGCGTCCACGGTCGTCAGGATGAACAGCGCCTCGAACATGATCGCGAAGTGGTACCAGAAGGCCTTCATCGCGGTGCCGCCGATGACCCCGGAGAAGATCTCCGACATGCCGACGGCCAGTGTCGGTGCCCCGCCGGAGCGGGCGATCAGCGTCTGTTCCTCCACGGCCTTGGCGGCCTGGGTGAGCTGGTCGGGGGTGATCGTGAAGCCGAGGCCGGCGACCGCGTGGGACGCCGACTCGGCCGTCGTGCCGAGCAGGGCCGCCGGGGCGTTCATGGCGTAGTACAGGCCCGGCTCCAGGGTCGCGGCCGCGATCAGCGCCATGATCGCGACGAACGACTCCATGAGCATGGCGCCGTAGCCGATCATCCGGACCTGGGACTCCTTCTGGATCAGCTTCGGTGTGGTGCCGGAGGCGACCAGGGCGTGGAAGCCGGACAGCGCGCCGCAGGCGATGGTGATGAAGAGGAAGGGGAAGAGCGCGCCCGCGAAGACGGGCCCGGCGCCCGAGGAGGCGAAGTCGCTCACCGCGTCCGCGCGCAGCACCGGGGCGGCGACCACCACGCCCACCGCGAGCAGCGCGATCGTGCCGATCTTCATGAAGGTGGAGAGGTAGTCGCGCGGCGCGAGCAGCATCCACACCGGCAGCACGGAGGCGACGAAGCCGTAGCCGACCAGGCAGAACACGAGGGTCGTGGGGCTCAGGGTGAAGGCGGAGGCCAGCGAGGACTGCTGGATCCAGCTACCGCCGACGATGGCGAGCAGCAGCAGCGCGACGCCGATCAGGCTGGTCTCGACGACCCGGCCCGGGCGGATGACGTGCAGCCAGAAGCCCATGAACAGGGCGATGGGGATGGTCATCGCGACGGAGAAGGTGCCCCACGGGGAGTGGGCGAGGGCGTTGACGACGACCAGGGCCAGCACACCCAGCAGGATGATCATGATGGCGAACACGGCGATCAGGGCGGCGGCCCCGCCCCACCGGCCGATCTCGTCCCGGGCCAGCTGCCCGAGCGACTTGCCGTCCCGCCGCATGGACAGGAACAGCACGACCATGTCCTGCACCGCGCCCGCGAAGATCACGCCTGCGACGATCCACAGCGTCCCGGGCAGATAGCCCATCTGCGCCGCGAGCACCGGCCCCACCAGCGGTCCGGCGCCGGCGATCGCGGCGAAGTGGTGGCCGAGCAGCACCCGGCGGTCGGTGGGGTGGAAGTCGACGCCGTCCTCGAGGCGCTCGGCGGGCGTGGCCCGGCTGTCGTCGGGCCGGAGCACCCGCCGGGCGACGAAGCGGGAGTAGAAGCGGTAGGCGATGGCGTACGAGCCGAGGGCCGCGACGACCAGCCAGACCGCCGAGATCTCCTCGCCCCGGGCAAGGGCGAGGACGCCCCAGGCGATCGCGCCGAGCAGGGAGACGACGGTCCAGAGCAGGAGGGACCGAGGGGGTATTCGCCGCTTTTCGGGCGCTGGCCGACCGGATTCGGGCATGACTGATACGGGCATGGCGGCTCCTCACCGTGGCGGTGGTGTGCGACAGGACCTGCGCGGGGGCCGGTGCGGGGGCGCTTCCCTGACCTGCGCACCTCTCCCGCTCGCTGTCGGTCTGTGCAAGAGTTGCGCACCCGCCGGAAGTGGATGACACGGCGTTCCCAGAAGATTTCCCGCCGGTTTCCTGTCCTCCGGACGGGCCGTCCGCGCAACTCTCGCGCAAGGGCACAGGCACACCAAGGACGGTGACCCATGGCTGACGGCGCCATGACCGCGACGTTTCTCGCCGTGATCGGCGGGGCGTCGCTGCTCGCGGTCACCGCGCGGCGGCTGCGTCCGGTGGACCGGCTGCCCTCCCTGGAGGGCTGGGCGCTGGCCGACCGCAGCCTGGGCCCCGGCTGGACCTGGCTGCTGCTCGGCGGCACGATCTTCACCGCGTACACCTTCACCGCCGTGCCCGGTCTTGCGTACGGCAACGGCGCGCCCGCCTTCTTCGCGGTGCCGTACACGGTGATCGTCTGCCCGCTCGCCTTCGTGCTGCTCAGCCGCCTGTGGAGCGTGGCGGCCCGGCACGGCTACATCACCGCCGCCGATTTCGTACGGGGCCGGTACGGGTCGCCACCGCTGGCCCTGGTGGTCGCGCTGACCGGGATCCTCGCGACGATGCCGTACCTGGCGCTGCAACTGATCGGCATCCGGGCGGTGCTGACGGCCGGGGGCGTCCATCCGCGGGGCGTGGCCGGGGATCTGGTGCTGGTGGCGCTGTTCGCGGGGCTCGCGGTGGCCACGTACCGGCACGGGCTGCGCGCGCCCACGGTCATCTCGGCGCTGAAGGCGGTGGCCGTGTTCGTCTCGCTGACCGCCGTGACCTGGCTGGTCCTCGAACGGTTCGGCGGCCCCGGCCCGGTCTTCGACGGCGCCGCGGCGCGGCTGGGCGACCCGGCGCTGCACCTGTCCCCCGCCCAGCAGCCCGCCTACGCCACCCTCGCCCTGGGCTCCGCCCTCGCCCTGCTGATGTACCCGCATGTGCTCACCGCCGGTTTCGCCGCCGACGGGCCGCGCACCCTGCGCAAGGTCTCGGTGGCGCTGCCGGCCTGGACCGGGCTGCTCGCGCTGTTCGGGTTCCTCGGCTTCGCCGCCCTCGCGGCAGGGGTGCGGGCGCCGCGCGGTGGCGCCGAGGCGGCCGTGCCGATGCTGGTCGACCGGCTGATGCCGGCGCCGCTGGCCGGGCTGGTGTTCGCCGCGATCGCCGTGGGGGCGCTCGTCCCGGCCGCGGTGATGTCGATCGCCGCCGCGACGAGCTTCGTCCGCAACATCTACGTCGAGTACGTCCAGCCGACGGCCACGCCCAAACGCCAGGTGCGCATCGCCAAGGCGGTGTCGGTGACCGCGAAGGTGGGCGCCGTGGCGTTCGTGTTCGGGCTGCGCGACCAGGACGCCATCAACCTCCAGCTGCTCGGCGGCGTGTGGATCCTGCAGATCTTCCCGGCCGTCGCCGTCGGGCTGTTCACCGGGCGGCTGCATCCGCGGGCGCTGCTCGCCGGGTGGGCCGTGGGCATGGCGTCGGGGACGTACCTGGTGGTGCGCGAGGGGTTCTCCTCGATCGTGCCGCTCGGCACCGGCGCCGGACCGCTGGAGATCTACGCCGGGCTCGCGGCGCTGCTGCTCAATCTGGCCGTCGCGGTGGCCGGCACCGCGGTGCTGACTCGTCTGGGCGTCCCGCGCGGCGCCGACTCGACCGACCTGCCGTCCCGCCTGACCGTCCGGCGACGCCCGGAGACCGGAGCGAACAACCCGTGAGACGCAGAGAGAACTCCCCCATGGCGGCGCCGGCCGTGCCGGCGCCCGCCGCCGTGCCCCTGCCCCCCGCGGCCCC
>NZ_JBHUQX010000360.1:0-9896 GCF_042674225.1 Streptomyces sp. NPDC056948 | reverse complement strand
GGAGATCACTCCTCCGCAACCGACACCTGTCACCGCACGGCTCAGCCCACGACCCTGCCCAGCTCGATCCGGTCGATGTTCGGTGCCCAGGCGCTCGCGTTGCCGAACGTCACCTTGTTGGCCCCCTTCTTCAGATCGACCGGGATGCCGACGGTCCAGTAGTCGTCGAAGCTCCAGGTGTTCTTGAAGGTGGCCTTCACCGGCGCCGCGGTTCCGACCGTGATGTCCGCCGTACGGGACATGATGTCCGTGTTGTAGGCGTGGCCGTTGTCCCTGCGGTCGTTGTGCGCGTAGTGAACGACCAGCACATGGCGGCCGGACCGGGGCGCGTTCACCGTGAACTCGGCGGTGCTGGAGGGGCTGTTGCCCAGCCAGCCGAGGTAGGAGCCGGCGGACGCGTGCGGGGAGTCGACGAGCTTGGCGCCGCCCGCGAGCGCGGCCGACGCGCCCTCGTAGGAGAGGGTGCCGGAGGCCGAGCCGTCGCCGGAGACGTCGAGGGAGCGCACGGCGGCGTGGCCCGACGTCATCGCGATCCGGTTGTTGCCCGCGACCAGGTAGAGCCGCAGCGGTCGGCCGGGCGCGGCCGTGACCGTCTCCCCGTGCAGCGCGAGCTTCACCGCCGCCGAGGCCCGCGGCACCACCGTGTAGTAGCCGTCACGCGGGGCGTAGACGTCGAACACCGCCTTGTCGCCCGAGCGCAGCACCAGGGCGCCCGTGCCCACCCCGGCCGAGGACGAGTAGTCGTACGACGGCCTGCCGCTGATGTCCGCCAGGGTGGCCTCGTACGACGCGGAGGCCGCGCCCGTCCGCGTGGTCAGGTCGATCCGGTCGAGCGTGACCTCGGCGTCGCCCTTGGACAAGGTCAACTGGTGTGTCCCGGCCTTGAGTTGGACGCTGACGTCCTTCTTGGCGCGGTACGTCCAGTTCTCGGTGGAGGGGTAGCCGACCGTCACCGGGTCGCCGCCGTCGACCGACAGTTTCTGCGTGGCGGGGCCGCCGGACTGGTTGCCGTACAGGATCGCGAGGTCGTACGTGCCGTCCTTCGGCACGGTCACCGTGAAGGCGACCTTGCTGCCGGGCTGGTTGAGGGAGCCGACGTCCTTGGTGCCGGAGGCCGCGTAGCCGTTGGCGTTCTGCACGGTGCCCTGCGTGTACACCTTGCCGTCGGTGATGGCCGCCTCCTCGGCCTCGTACGACGCCGACCACGGGACGGACGCGGCGGACGGGGTGCCCGAGCCGCCGGGGGTGAGGACGATCCGGTACGCCGACATCTTGTGCAGTCCGCGCAGCGGGACGGTCACCGAACCGTCGTCCGCCACCTTCACCTCGGTGCGCGCCAGGACCTGGGGAGCCGCGTGCTGCCCCTCGTAACCGGACCAGGCCGCCTCGGCGACCGTCGCGGTGACCGTACGGCCGAACACCGACCGCGGGACGTTCTGCACGACCACGTCCGAGTCGCCGGCGGAGCCGCCGAGCAGCACCTGCGCCTGGCGGCGGGAGGCGTCGAGGGAGGCGAGGCCCTGGAGCGTGTCGATGGTGTTGGGCTGCGGCGGCGTCACCTTCACGGTGTTCCCGGTCATGCCCGCGTACCAGCGGAACAGCCACCAGCCGCCGTTGGGTATGTTCGAGCGCACCACATGGCCGCTGAGATTGCCGGCGGCATCCCAGTAGGCCATGTTGGCGAACACCTTGTTGCGCTCGAACATGGACACCCACTGCACGAGCTGCCCGGGCACGGACAGGTCGCGGCGGTTGGCGTACTCATCGATGTTGATCTTCAGCGGGGCGATGCCCGCCGCGCGCTCCAGCGCGCGGTATTCGTCGTAGTGCGCCTGGAAGTCGCGCAGCGAACCGGAGCCGAGCTCGTGCCAGGTCATCACCTGGGGCAGCACGTTCTCCCGCTTGGCGAAGGCGAGGAAGTCCTTCAACAGGCGTGTGTGGTAGGCCGCTTCATTGGGTCCGGCGATCCGCGCGTCCGGGTCGATCGCGCGGATCCGCTGGTACACCGTCTTCCAGTCCTTGAAGAACCGGTCACGGTTCTTCTCGTACTGCGCCTGGTCCTGGACGTCGAGCTTGTACCAGATCTGGTCGGGCTCGTTGAACGGGATGTAGACGAAGCGCTCGCTGTTCGGGTCGGCCGAGACCTCCTTGGCGATCTTGTCGACCTTCGGTAGGTAGTCGTCGATGCCGAGGTCCTCGTACGGCCACTTGGCGTAGATGTCCTGCATCATCACGTTGACTTCGCCGCCGCCGTTGCGGAAGAACGACTTCGAGACGGTGAGCGCGTCGCCGTTGGGGTGCTGGGCGCCGCCCTCCGGCTTCTGCGAGACGCTGGTGATCTTCAGGGGCGCCATCGCGGCGTCGCTGGGCACCCCGTCGTCGCTGAGCCCGTACAGCGAGCCGTTGGCGCCCAGCATCACCGGGCCCTCGGATGCCTTGAGGTCGACGGTGAGGCGCTGTGGGTCGGCCGCGGCGGCGGGACCGGCCGCGGGGAGGGTGCCTGCCATGGCGGCTGCTCCAAGTAGTGCTGTGATCAGGGCGGTTCTGGTGCGGGATCTGGTGCGGGCGGGGGTGCTCACGCTGCTGGACCTCCGGTCACTTGACGGCTCCACTGGTGATTCCGGACACGATCTTTCGCTGGCCGACGAGGAACACGGCGACCATGGGCAGACTCATCACCACGACGTACGCGAAGACGAGATGCCAGTTGTTGAGATAGAGCTGGGCGCTGGCGACCTGGTAGAGGTTGAGCGGCAGGGTCGCCCTCTCTCCGCCGCCGAGGACGAAGAACGCGTAGAAGACGTCGCTCCAGGCGTAGAGCATCACCATGATCGTCGCGGTAGCGATCACGGGCCGGAGCAGCGGAAGCACGATCCGCCAGAAGATCCGGGACGGCGTCGCCCCGTCCATCCGGGCCGCCTCCTCCAGCTCCATGGGGATGGCGCGGATGAAGCCCGTCATGAAGAAGATCGACGTCGACAGATACATGCCGGTGTAGACGGCGATCATTCCGGGGCGGGTGTTGGCCAGCCCCATCTGCCGCAGCTCCATCACGATGGTGATGACGGCGGGCGGCAGCAGCAGTCCGCTGATGCACAGCGCGTAGGCCGCCGAGACCAGCTTCGACTTGCGGCGGGCGAAGACCCAGGCGGCGCCGGCACCCAGGATCAGCACCAGGACCACCGAAGGCACCACGACCAGCAGCGAGTTGAGGAAGCCGCGCAGCATCTCGCCCTCGCTGACGGCGTCCGCGTAGTTGCTCGCGGGCTGCCAGTGCCCGGGCAGGTCCAGATTCGGCTCGATCGCCTCGGCCTGTGGCTTGGCCGAGGTGACGGCGACCAGCCACAGCGGCACACCGACGGCCAGCGCGGCGAGCAGGACGACGAGGGACGGGCGGCCGTACCGCCATACCGCGGTCACAGCATCTGCTCCCTTCGCCGGAGCCCGACGACCAGCGGAATCGCCACGGCGACCACCACCAGGAACAGGACGAGGCTCATCGCGGAGGCCTGGGCGTACAGGCCCTGTCCGAAGATCCGGAACATGTAGATGTTGAAGACCTCCGTGGAGGCCGCGGGGCCGCCGCCGGTCGTGGCCTGCACGATGTCGAAGGTGTTCATCGAACCGATCAGCGCCGTGGTGACGTTGAAGGTGACGGCCGGCGCCAGCATGGGCCAGCGCACCGACCAGAAGGTCCGCCAGGGCCCCGCCCCGTCGCACTTCGCGGCCTCCAGCATCTCGCCGGGGATGCCCTTGAGCCCGGCCAGATAGATCAGCATCGACAGGCCCATCCACTTCCAGCCGTGGATGAGGGTGACGATCACCAGCGTCCAGGTCGTCGAGCCCAGCCACGGAATGTCCGTGCCCAGAGCGGAGTTGACGGCCCCGTCCTGGTCGAGCAGCGCCTGGAAGACATAGCCGGTCGCGAGGGCCGAGATCAGCACCGGCAGGAAGAAGACGGCACGGAAGAACCGGTTGAAGCGGCTGTCGTCCTCCAGCAGCAGCGCCAGCACGAGCCCGAAGCCGTTCTGGAACAGCGCCGCCAGCAGCGCGTACACCAGGGTCGTGCGGATCGCACGCAGCAGCGAGCCGTCCTCGGCGATGGTCTTGAAGTTGTCCAGGCCCGTGAAGGCGATGTCCGCGTGGTACGAGGACCAGTTGGTGAACGGGTAGTAGAAGTTGAGCAGGTTCGGCACCAGGAAGAAGCCCGCGAAGACGACGATCGCGGGCAGCGCGAACCACCAGGGGTGGTGCACGGCCGCGCGTGGCAGCCGCCCCACCTTCTTCGGCGCGCCCCTGACCGGCGCGGGCTTGGTACGTACGACCGTGTCCGCCATGGTCAGAACCCGGGGGCGCCCTGGGCCTTGGCCACCTGCGCGAACTGGTCCTGGATCGCCTGTGCGACCTGCTGCGGGCTCTTCTTGCCGAAGATCATGTCGGCCAGATAGAGGTGGGTGTCCGGGGCGACGATCGCCTTGGCCTGGAAGACGCCGATGGCCTTCGGCAGGGCGGCCACCTGGGCCTTGGACGTCTCGGGCAGTCCGCCGGGGGTGGGCACGGACGGCTGCACGGACGGGATCTTCATCGCCTTGATGTAGTCCGGGTAGTCCGGCCCCAGCCAGAAGGCGAGGAACTGCCGGGCCGCGTTCTGCCGCTTGTCGTCACCGGTCTTGAAGGCGACGACACCGTTGGTCTGGTCGGGGGAGTACAGGCCGGTGGCCGAGGAGTTGGCGACCGGGAACCAGCCGATCTTCTTGTCGATCTCGGCGGTGGAGTACTTGGCCTGCAACTGGCTCTGGAAGGACGTGACGTTGAGGACCATGCCGGCCTCGCCCTTCCACAGGGCGTCGGCCTGCCCGGTGAACGTGCCCGTCCGGTAGTTCTTCTGGGCGAGCCCGGCGTCGAGCAGCTTCTCCTTGTACTTCTTGATCGCGCCGACGACGACCGGGTCGGTCCACTTCTTCTTGCCCGTGTTCAGATCGGCCCACCACTGCTGGTCGAGGTCGGTGAGCTGGACCTGCATCTGCCACTGCAGCGGCCACTTGTCGCCGCCGGCCTCGTAGAAGGCGGCCGCGTCGGACTGGTCGACGACTTTGCGGCCGAGGGCGAGCAACTCGTCGTAGGACTTGGGGAAGTCCTTCTCGCTCAGCCCGGCCTTCCGGAAGACGTCCTTGTTGTAGTAGACGCCGAGCATGGCGGGGCTGGTGACGATCGCCGCGTACCGCTTGCCGTCGATCATGCCGAGCGACTTCTCGGTCCCGCCGAGCTTGGCCTCCCACGGCTCCCCGTCCAGGGTCAGGAGGTTCTGCTTAGGCTGGACGAACGGCAGGGTGGAGATCGACGGCTGCCAGAACATCAGGTCGGGGCGGTCGCCGGACGCCAGCTTCGTCGGCACGTTCTGCTCGTAGAGGTCCGGGATCGCCTGGGTGTCGACGGTGGCGCCGGTGGCCTTCTCGAAGGCGTCGATGACCTGCTTGGGCGCGTTGACCGTGTTCTGCGCGGTCCACATGGTCAGCTTCACGCCGTCGAGGCGGGCGTTCGGATCGACCGCCGACCGCTTGGCGTCCGAACCGTCCGAACCGGACTCCCCGGCGGTCGGGTCACTGCACGCGGTGGCGGCCAGACCGACGGCGCATATCAGTGCCAGGGCGGGGAGAGCTCTTCTCTTCATCTCGTGCCTTTCCGGAGCAGGCGGTGCGGTTCAGGAAGCGGGACTCACAACTGCTGGGCGGATGAGCGGTGTTCAGTGACCGGCGGGCGGTGGCCCCGAGCTCTCCCGCACCACCAGCTCGGGTACGGACACCGGATGCGGGGCGACCTGCGCCGACTCCTCCAGCACCCCGTGCAGCAGGGCGAACGCGGCCCGCCCGAGACCGGTGAAGTCCAGGCGTACGGTCGTCAGGGACGGTGTGAGGAAGGCGGAGTGCGGGGCGTCGTCGAAACCGGCCACGCTGACCTCGCCCGGCACCGAGCGGCCGGTCTCGTGCAGGGCGCGGAGCACGCCGAGCGCGAGGTCGTCGTTGCCGCACAGGATCGCGGTGACGGACGGATCGCCCGCCAGCTTCAGCCCGGCCGCATGGCCGCCCGCCGGTCCCCAACTGCTCTGTACGGGGCGGGGTTCCGGGGCGCCGGCCTCCTTCAGCGCCTGCCGCCAGCCGCTGGTGCGGGCGCTGGTGCGGCGGGTGCTGGACGGGATGGCGACGTAGTGCACGGTCTCGTGGCCCAGGGAGAGCAGATGCCGGGTCGCCTGGTAGGCGGCCTCGCGGTCGTCGGTCCAGACCCATGGGCGGTCGCCGCCGGGCGGGCTCGCGGGGGTCTCGACCACGCCGACGACCGGCAGTGCCGCGGGCACGGCTCCCAGCGCCCGGACACCGGCCGGATCGTAGGCGATCACGATGAGCCCGCCGCCCGCGTCCGCCGCGCGCTGCACCTCCGCGGCGACGGCCGCGTCGTCGGCGGACTCCAGGACCCCGATCCCGACCGCGTACGACGCGGCGCGGGCGGCCTCCTCGATGCCCTGGAGGATCGAGGCGTAGCCGTAGTGGGTGGTGTTCGCGGTGAGCACGGTCACGGCCCGGCTGCGGCCGCTGGCCAGGGCGAGGGCGGTCGCGTTGCGGCGGAAGCCCAGTTCGTCGATGGCGGCGAGCACTCGCTCCCGGGTGGACGGCCGGACGCTCGGATGGCCGTTGATCACCCGCGAGACCGTCTGGTAGGAGACCCCCGCCGCGGTCGCGACGTCCCTGATGCTCGCCGGGCGCCTTGTGTGACCGGTCACATTCATGCGAGGATTGTGACCGGTCACACTTGGGTCGTCAAGAGACCGTAACGAGGGATTCACGCGGACCGCCGCTCCCGGAGAACGGGGCGGGGTCAGGAGGGGGAGCACCTTGACCGGCACGGCGGATGCGGCGCACATGGCCTCCAACCAGCGTCAGGACGAGTTCACTTGGGGACATGAGGCTCTTCGGGCACGGTTCGCCGTCGCCGCCGACGGGACTCTGCGGCTGGCCGGGCTGGTGGGGCCCGACGACGACGGCTCCGCCGCCCCTGACTCGGCGCTCCCGCTCGTCGAGCTCACCGCCCTCGGCCACGGCAGCGGCTGGTCAGGCCCGCGTTTCACGGGCACGGCCTTCGGCGCACGGCTCGCCTACCGGGCCCACCGCACGGGCAGACGCGACGGCTGGGACTGGCTGACCGTCGAACTCCACGATCCGAGCACCGGCCTGACGGCGTTCGCCGAGCTGACGTCACCCACCGGCCTGCCCGTCCTGCGCTCCCGCGTCCGGCTGCGCAACGAGGGCCGGGAGCCCCTGGTCGTCCAGTCCGTCAGCAGCCTGCTGATCGGCGGCCTGCCCTCCCCGGACGCCCTGGACGTCCACCGCGCCCGCAACGACTGGCTCGCCGAGTGCCGTTGGTACGCCGAGCCGCTGCGCGCCGGCGTCGCCGACATCAACATGGACGTCCACGAGCACGACAGTCGGGCCGCCCTCGCCCTCACCGGGCGCGGTAGCTGGCCCACCGACGGTCATCTGGCCATGGGGGCGCTGACCGAGCGGGACGGCGGCCGGGCCTGGGTGTGGCAGGTGGAGTCCCCGGCCGGCTGGCGCTGGGACGTCGGCCAACTCGCACACGGCACGTACCTGGCGCTGAACGGCCCCACCGACGCGGAACACCAGTGGCGGGTCCGGCTCGAACAGGGCGAGGAGTTCACCACCGTGTCCGGGGCCCTCGCGCTCGGCTCCGACCTCGACGGCGCGATGGGCGCCCTGACCTCCTACCGCCGGGCGATCCGCCGCCCCCACCCGGACCACACCGCCCTCCCCGTCGTCTTCAACGACTACATGAACACCCTCATGGGCGACCCGACCACGGCCAAACTGCTGCCGCTGATCGACGCCGCCGCCGACGCCGGCGCGGAGTACTTCTGCATCGACTCGGGCTGGTACGACGACGACACCCGCGGCTGGTGGGACAGCGTCGGCGCCTGGCAGCCCTCGCCGCGCCGCTTCCCCGACGGCGGCATCCAGGCGGTCCTGGACCGGATCCGGGAGCGCGGCATGGTGCCCGGGCTGTGGCTGGAGCCGGAGGTCGTCGGCGTTCGCAGCCCGGTCGCGGCCGAGCTGCCCGCCGAGGCGTTCTTCCAGCGAGACGGCGTGCGCCTGGCCGAACAGGGCCGCCACCAGCTCGACCTGCGGCACCCGGCCGCCAGCGCCCACCTCGACAAGACGGTCGACCGGATCGTCGGCGACTGGGGCGTGGGCTATCTCAAGCTGGACTACAACATCGTGGTCGACCCGGGCACCCAGGCCCGCGGCGACCTCGCACCGGGAGCGGGGCTGCTCGGCCACGCCCAGGCCTACCTGGACTGGCTCTCCGGCGTACTGGATCGGCACCCCGGCCTCGTCGTCGAGAACTGTGCCTCGGGCGGTATGCGCATGGACGGGGCCACCCTGGCCGTCGCCCAGCTCCAGTCCACCAGCGACCAGCAGGACCCGCTGCGCTACGCGCCCATCGCCGCCGCCGCGCCGACCGCGGTCCCGCCCGAGCAGGGCGCCGTCTGGGCCTACCCGCAGCCCACATTCGACGACGACCTGATCTCCTGGACCCTGGGCGGGGCCCTGCTCGGCCGCATCCACCTCTCGGGCCACCTGAACCACATGTCGGAACACCAACTGGCCCTCGTACGGGACGCGGTCACGGTCTACAAGTCGATCCGCGGCGACCTCGCACAGGCCCTGCCCTTCTGGCCGCTCGGCCTGCCCGGCTGGACGGACGAGTGGCTGGCCCTGGGCCTCAGGGTCCCCGGCGACCGCACGGCCTACGTCTCGGTCTGGCGCCGCGGTGGACCGTCCGAACTCCACGTCCCCCTCCGGCACCTGGCGGACCGGACCGTCCGCGCGGACGTCCTTCACCCGTCCTCCCCCGATGCGGGCCGGGTTACCTGGAACGGGGACGGACTGACGGTGTCGGTACCGCGCACGCCCGGGGCATTGCTGATCCGGCTCACGCAGGACGGCTAGTACTCCAGCAGCGGATCGTGTCCTGAGCTGGTGGTCGGCGGTCCGCCTGCTGGCCCGGGCGGCAGGCAAGAACGGCTGGCCTCCGTCTCCGGGGTGGTCAGCAGCTCGGCAACGGGCCACCAGCGGTACTCGCGGATGGTGTCGGGCTGTGTGGCCCGGGCCGGGGCGACAAGGGCCGGGGCGACCCGGATGAGGAAGTACTTCTCGAGCCGGCGGACTTCGTGCCCGGCGTCGCCCAGAAGCCGCCGTTCTCGTCGTACCGCAGTAGCAGGACGCGGTCCTGGCTGCGGGCGCTCCGTGGGTTGTTCAGGGTGAGGGAGCAGGTTTCTGAACAACCAGGCGGGCGCTGGAATCGGTGCAGCGGGGCACTGGTCGGCCGGCTCGGATCCGAGCACACCAGGGTGTCTGGGCGCCGGCGCAGGAACTCCCCGCCGTACCGTTTCCGACCGACCGAAGGACGATGACGTGAACCGTAACCGTATGGGCCGACCGGCGGACGCCACCCTGGTACCCGACGCCGGTATGCGCCGGCGGGCCGTGACGACTGCCCTGACGCTGACCATGGCCGGCACACTCGGGTTCGGCCTGATGACGCCGGTGGCGTCTGCCGCCAACGGGCCCTGCTACGACGGGCGGTGCAAGATCACCGTGTCGGCGCCCAAGACCATCAAGGTCGACCGCCGCAAGTTCGGGTTCGGGAAGCTGAAGATCACGAGCATCAGCTCCCGGTCCGTGAAGATGTCGGCCGCCGACGGAAGCCTCAGCGGCAGCACCAGCCCGGGCGGCACCGTCAAGTTCAACAACCTGAAGATCTGGGTGAAGTCGGTCTCCGGCAACAAGGCCAAGCTCCAACTGTTCCCTACGCGCTACTGAGCC
>NZ_JBHUQX010000359.1:0-9976 GCF_042674225.1 Streptomyces sp. NPDC056948 | reverse complement strand
GCCCTGCACTCACATGGTCGTGCCTGCTCAGTTGATCAGAGCTGGTTGCCGACGAAGACCGTAAGGTCGACGAGGCGGTTGGAGTAGCCCCACTCGTTGTCGTACCAGCCGAGGATCTTCACCGAATTGCCCTCCTGGACCATGGTCAGGGAGGAGTCGAAGGTGCAGGAGGCCGGGTCGCTGACGATGTCCGAGGAGACGATCGGGTCCTCGGTGTACGCCAGGTAGCCCTTGAGGTCGCCGTCCTCGGACGCCTTCTTGAACGCGGCGTTGACCTCGTCCTTGGTGACCTCGCGCTGGAGCGTCACGACCAGGTCGGTGGCCGAGCCGGTCGGGACCGGGACACGCATCGCGATGCCGTCGAGCTTGCCCTTGAGCTGCGGCAGGACCAGCGCGGTGGCCTTCGCGGCACCCGTGGTGGTCGGAATGATGTTCTCGGCGGCGGCGCGGGCGCGACGCAGGTCCGAGTGCGGGAAGTCCAGGATGCGCTGATCGTTGGTGTACGCGTGCACCGTCGTCATCAGGCCCTTGACGATGCCGAAGTTCTCGTCGAGGACCTTGGCCATCGGCGCCACACAGTTGGTGGTGCAGGAGGCGTTGGAGATGACGTGGTGGTTCGCCGAGTCGTACTTGTCCTGGTTGACACCCATCACGATGGTGATGTCCTCGTCCTTGGCCGGAGCCGAGATGAGGACCTTCTTGGCGCCGCCGTCGAGGTGCTTCGCGGCGTCGGCCTTCTTCGTGAAGATGCCGGTGGACTCGATCACGATGTCGACGCCCAGTTCGCCCCACGGGATGTCGGCGGGGTTGCGCTCGGAGAGCACCTTGATGGTGTGGCCGTCGACCGTGATCGTGTCGGCGGTGTGCGACACCTCTGCCTTCAGGCGGCCCAGGATGGTGTCGTACTTGAGCAGATGAGCGGTGGTCGCGGTGTCACCCAGGTCGTTGACAGCCACGATCTCGATGTCAGCACCCTGCTCCAGCAGCGCGCGGAAGTAGTTACGTCCGATGCGGCCGAAGCCGTTGATGCCTACGCGGATCGTCACGAACCGATCTCCTCGTTGGTACGCCGGCCATGAAGAGCCGGCGAGCTCTGTTTGGGATGTCCCCGACCGCCTACGACCCTACCTCCCTGAGGCCCCGGTGGTGACATCCAGATGCCCCATACACGGCAGGGCGATCCTTACCCGCCAGTAGGGGTACGGACCGCCCACCAATGAGAGCAAGGTCACCCGTTTTCGCTACGCGGAGCGCGTCCCTGTTGACCAGGGACGTCACCCTTTCAGGGAAAAGGGGTCACCCGTCCAGGGAAGCGAGCGCCTTTCTCATCAGTGCCGTCCGGTCGGCCGCCGCGGCGACGTGTTCCAGGCCGAAGCCCAGCAGCACGGTGTCGTCCGTGGTGACCGCGCCGTATGTCTGGAACAGCGCCCCGGTGCGCGTCCAGTCCTTGAGGACGGCCGGGCTGCCCGCGGGCGGGCCCGCCGTCTTCCAGGCGCCGAGGGAGGTCTCGAAGCCCTCGGTCTCCTTCGCCGTGCCGCCGACGACGAGCGAGGCGTCGTCGGCGAGGACGCCGTGCCCGCCGGTGCCCGGGTCGGTGACGTAGCTGATCGACACCTCGACCGTCTTGCCGGCGTAGGCGCTCAGGTCGAAGTTCACCTGCTGCCAGCCGCTGGAGGCGCCGGTGAGGCTGTGCCACTGGCCGGTGCTGCCGGCCGCGGTGCAGCCGTCATCCGTGAGGGTGAGATAGCGCTTCAGCCAGGGGTGCTCATTGACGTAGAAGCCGGCCGCGCACTCCTCCGGCACGGTGGCCTTGGTGGCGCCGCCCGCCTCGGGCAGGGTCGTCCAGTCGTCGGCGCCGGTGGTGTGGGCCTCGACCAGGACGTGGTCGTAACCGGGCTCGGTGTCCCACAGCAACTGGGTGCGCAGCGCGGGCTTGTCGGCAGCCGTGGTGCCGGTGAGGTCCACGGTGCGGGTGAGGCGCTTGTAGCCGTCGTTGGTGTGGACGGCCGCCGCCATGGAGGAGCCCGCGTACGGGCCGTACGGGTTCACCGTGCCGGCGAACTGTCCCGCGCCCTCGCTCGCGAACTGCGGGTACTTGTCGGCGGGCAGTTCGCCGGAGGTGACGGCGTAGGTGCCCGCCTTGTCCAGCGGATTGCCGGGGGCGCCGGCGAGCGTGCCCGTGAAGCTGCCGAGCCTGCCGGAGCCGGTGAAGCCGGTCGCCCCGGGGGTCGAGGTGCGGCTGTAGGCACCCAGGTAGTACTGGCCGAAGTCGTTCGACAGGGTGCCGCCGCCCAGGTCGACGCTGCCGCCGACCTGCTCGCCCGCCTCGATCAGCCGGCCGCCCTCGTTGAGGAAGGCCCGGAGCTGGAGCTGGGTGGCGATGCCCGGGACGCCCGCGCCCGTGTAGTGGACGACGGTGTCGTAGTGGCTCAGCACACCGAGCGCGTCGGGCGCGCCCTGCTTGGCGACGTCCCAGACGACCGCCTTGCGGCCGTTGGCCTTGAGTGCGTCGACGTAACTCTGCGCCTGCGTGGCGGTGGCGCCTTCCTCGGCGACCACGAGGGTGTTCGCCCTGGGGAGCTCGGCCACGGTGTAGGTGAAGCGCTTGCTGGAGACCGGCTTCCCGTTCTTCGTCTCCCCGGTGAACCACACCTCGACCTTGTCGCCCGGGTCGCCGTCCTTGACCTTCGCCCGGTACTCGTCGAAGTAGAGGTTGTCCTCACCGCCGTACGTCTCGCCGCCCTTCCAGGGCTTGAGCGCCATGTCCTCGGTGCGGCCGCCGTTGACGCGGTACCTGAGCTCCTTGTCGCGCACGGACTTGCGTGCGACGACGGAGATCTCCTGGTCGGCGCCGCGCGAGTACGACGTGGGGAAGGCGGCCGGCGTGAAGTCGGCGGCGCTCATGCCGACCGAGGAGGACGGCCGGTCGGGGTGGGAGGCCGACTCGGCGACGGAGAGCGCGAACGGAATGTTCTTCGCGAACTCCTGCTGGATCAGCTTCTCGTCGTCCGGGAAGGTGAAGACCGACCGGCAGTCGGACGCCTTCCACTCGTCGTTCGGGTCGACGTTCGAGGCGGTCGCGCAGGTCGACATCTCGGGGGTGAACATCGCCAGGCCGTTGACGTTCGCCGCGTGGCCGTCGGCCTCGCCGTTCGTCGTGTACAGCTCGGAGGAGACCTGCGGGTGGTAGCCGGGAACCGCCGGGTTCTCGGGCGTGCCGGCGAGCGCCTCGTACAGGACGTCGTCCGGAGTCGGGGTGGCCACCTGCCAGCCGACTCCGTAGAGGATGAGTTCGGCGGCGGAGTGGTAGTTGATGCCGTACGTGAAGCCGATCCGCTTCTGGAAGGCGTCCAGGGCCTTGGTCTCCGGCTCGGAGCCCGGAGCGGCGCCGCGGTAGGTCTCGCTGGTGGGGTTGGGGGACGAGCCCTCGTCGTCGTAGCCCCACTTGTAGGTGAAGTTGCGGTTGAGGTCGACGCCGTCGCCGGTGCTGATGACGCCGTCGCCGTTGACGTCCCGCAGGTTCTTGCGCCACATGCGGTTGTCGTCGCTCTTGAAGGTGTGGTCGTAGCCGTCGGGGTTGGCCGACAGGAGGAACCACAGCTCGGTGGAGTCGACGAGCTTCTTGACGCGCTTGTCCGTCTTGTAGTTGTCCAGGTAATGGTGCATCAGGCGCCGGGTCATCTCGGGCGTGATCCACTCGCGCGCGTGCTGGTTGGACATGTAGAGGACGGAGGGCTTGGAGCCGTCCTTCGTCTTCTTCGCGTTCTTGGTCAGCTTCAGGGCGAGAATGTCCTGGCCGCCCACCGTCTTGCCGATGGAGACGACCTTGGTGATGCCGGGGTTCTGCTGCGCGGCCCGGAGGATCTCCTCCTTCAGGCCGCCCCCTCCGCTGTACGGGCGGAACACGCCCTCGGCGGCGTTCTTGACGCGGCTCTCGGCCCCCGCGGAGACTTTGTGCTCGGCGAGGTCGACCCCCTGCTTCCGAAGCTTCTTCGCCTGCTGGTCGGTGAGATAGACCTCGACGGTGCCCGTGCCCTTCTCGGGCACCTGCTCGCCGAGTTCGTGGCCGTCCTGGCCGGCCGCCAGCAGCAGGGGTACCTGCTTCTGGGTGACCTCGGCCCGGAAGACCTTGACTTCGTCCGAGTCGGACGGGGCTGAACTTCCCGGTTGTGCCTGGGCGATGGGTGCGATGCTCGCTCCGCCGATCAGGAGCGCGCCGACAGCGAGGATCGATCTCGCTCTACGTCTCATGAACCCCCCTAGCGTGGGTTCGCCACAGCAGCGAACAGATGCCAGGCTCATGACAGTCCATGATCGAGTCAAGAGCGCCTCAACGACACGCCAAAGCCGGTGCCGACCACCCAAGTGGGCGCCGGACACCGGCTGATTGACGGCCTGTGAGGTCAGCCGACGAGGTTGTCGGCGAGATCGTCGGCGAGGTTGGACTCCGTGCCCGGGATACCGAGGTCGGAGGCGCGCTTGTCGGCCATGGCCAGCAGGCGGCGGATCCGGCCGGCGACGGCGTCCTTGGTCAGCGGCGGGTCGGCCAGCGCGCCCAGCTCCTCCAGGGAGGCCTGCTTGTGCTCCATGCGCAGCCGGCCGGCGGCCGCGAGGTGCTCGGGGACGTCGTCGGCGAGGATCTCCAGGGCACGCTGCACGCGGGCACCGGCGGCGACGGCAGCACGGGCCGAGCGGCGCAGGTTGGCGTCGTCGAAGTTGGCGAGCCGGTTCGCCGTGGCGCGCACCTCGCGGCGCATCCGGCGCTCCTCCCAGGCCAGCACCGACTCGTGGGCACCGAGCCGGGTCAGCAGGGCACCGATGGCGTCACCGTCACGGACGACGACCCGGTCCACACCGCGCACCTCACGGGCCTTGGCCCCGATCGACAAGCGGCGGGCGGCGCCGACCAGCGCGAGCGCGGCCTCGGGGCCCGGACACGTCACCTCCAGGGAGGAGGAGCGGCCGGGCTCGGTGAGCGAGCCGTGTGCCAGGAACGCGCCACGCCAGGCGGCCTCGGCGTCGCAGGTGGCCCCCGAGACCACCTGCGGGGGCAGGCCGCGGATCGGGCGGCCACGCCCGTCGACCAGGCCGGTCTGGCGGGCCAGCTGGTCCCCGCCGGCGATGACGCGCACCACGTAGCGGGAACCGCGGCGCAGTCCGCCGGGTGCCATCACGATCAGTTCGGAACTGTGGCCGAAGATCTCCAGGATGTCCCGCTTCAGACGGCGGGCCGCCATCGCGGTGTCCAGCTCCGCCTCGATCACAATCCGACCGCTCACCAGGTGGAGGCCGCCGGCGAACCGCAGCATGGCGGAGACCTCCGCCTTTCTGCAGCAGGTCCGGGTGACGGGGAGCCGGGAGATCTCGTCCTTCACCGCTGCCGTCATCGCCATGGGCCGATCCTTCCATGCATCCGAAAAATACGGTCGTACGCGGCGGCCAACAGCTCCGGGTCGTGCCTCGGGGTCCCGTCGGGCCTGGCCACCGGCGCCAGCTCGACCGCGGCCCCGAACCGTTTGGCGGCATCGGTCAGGGAGTCGCGGTCGGGCACGGCGGCCTCGTCGGCCAGCACCACGTCCAGGGCGAGTTTAGGGGCGTGTCGTCCCAAAACCTCCAAATGACGCTGCGGGGAGAAGCCCTCGGTTTCTCCGGGCTGCGGGGCGAGGTTCAGGGAGAGCACCCGGCGTGCCTTGGTCTGCGTGAGCGCGTCCAGCAGCTCGGGCACGAGCAGATGCGGGATGACCGAGGAGAACCAGGAGCCGGGGCCGAGCACCACCCAGTCCGCGTCCAGGACGGCCTCGACCGCCTCGGGCACGGCGGGCGGGTCGTGCGGCACGACGTGCACGGACTGCACCTCGCCCGGGGTGAGGGCGACGGTGGCCTGGCCGCGGACCGTGTCGACCTCCTCCGGGCGCTCCGGGTCGTGGCCCTTGACCAGGGCCTGGAGCTCCAGTGGGACGGCGGACATGGGCAGCACGCGCCCCTGGGCGCCGAGCAGGCGTCCGACCAGGTCGAGGGCCTGCACGTGGTCGCCGAGCTGCTCCCAGAGGGCGACGATCAGCAGGTTGCCGACCGCGTGCTCGTGCAGGTCGCCCTGGGACTGGAAGCGGTGCTGGATGACCCGGGCCCAGGTCTGGCCCCAGTCGTCGTCACCGCACAGCGCGGCCAGCGCCTTGCGCAGGTCGCCCGGCGGCAGCACGCCCAGCTCGTCGCGGAGCCGGCCGCTGGAGCCGCCGTCGTCGGCCACGGTGACGACGGCCGTGAGGTCGCCGGTGATCCGGCGCAGTGCGGCCAGCGAGGCGGACAGGCCCATGCCGCCGCCGAGGGCGACGACCTTGGGCTGGGTGCCCCGGCGGCGCGGTCTGCCGCCCCGGGCCTCGGCGGGCCGGCCGGCCCGTGCATCGGTGCTGCCGTCGGGCACCACCCGGCGCAGCCGGCTCAGCCGCGGAGTACGTCGTGTCATTCGCGTCCCATGTCCCGGTGTACGACCACGGTCTCCACGCCCTCGGACGCGAGCCGGGCGGCGAGCTTCTCCGACATGGCGACCGAGCGGTGCTTGCCGCCCGTGCAGCCCACGGCGATGGTCACGTAGCGCTTGCCCTCACGGCGGTAGCCGGTGGCGACGAGCTGGAGGAGCTCCGTGTACCGGTCGAGGAACTCCTTGGCTCCGGGCTGGTTGAAGACGTATCCGGAGACCTCGTCGTTGAGGCCGGTGTACGGGCGCAGCTCCGGGACCCAGTGCGGGTTCGGCAGGAAGCGGCAGTCGACGACGAGGTCGGCGTCGACCGGCAGGCCGTACTTGTAGCCGAAGGACATCACCGTGGCCCGCAGCTCCGGCTCCTCCTCGCCGGCGAACTGGGCGTCCATCTTGGCGCGCAGCTCGTGCACGTTCAGGCTGGAGGTGTCGATCACCAGGTCGGCGTCGCCGCGCAGCTCGCGCAGCAGTTCGCGCTCGGCGTCGATGCCGTCGACGATCCGGCCGTCGCCCTGGAGGGGGTGCGGGCGGCGCACCGACTCGAAGCGGCGCACCAGGGCCTCGTCGGAGGACTCCAGGAAGACGATCCTCCGGGTGACGTTCTTCGCCTCCAGGTCGGCGAGGGACTGGCGGAGGTTGTCGAAGAAGCGGCGGCCGCGGACGTCGACGACGACGGCGATCCGGGCCACGTTGCCCTGGGAGCGGGCGCCGAGCTCCACCATGGTGGGGATCAGCGCGGGCGGCAGGTTGTCGACGACGAACCAGCCGAGGTCCTCCAGGCACTTCGCGGCCGTCGAGCGGCCGGCCCCGGACATGCCGGAGATGATCACCAGCTCGGGGATGGCCGCGTCCGGGACCGGGGCCTTGTCGTTGGGCGTGCCCGTGCTCACCTGTGCTCCGTCTCCGGCTTGCTGTTCTTGCCCGTCGTGCTCGTTCACATTCATGTCTCCTGCCCCCGTCGTTCGTCCGGGGCGCCCATCGTCACGGGCTCCCCACTGGAACCCATGGTGCCGGGTTCCGAGCCGGCTTCCGTGCCGGGTTCCTCTTCCATGATCTCTCCGGTCGCCGTGTTGACGGCGGGTGCGGCCGGGGCCGCCTGGGCGAGGGCCGCCGCGATGGTCTCCGCGGTCTTGCGGCCTATGCCGGGAACCTCGCAGATCTGGTCGATGGTGGCAGATCGCAATTTCTTCAACGAACCGAAGTGTTTCAGGAGTGCCTGCTTCCGCGTGTCCCCGAGTCCCGGCACGTCGTCCAGGGGGCTGGACCGGAAGCGCTTGGCCCGCTTCGCGCGCTGGTAGGTGATCGCGAAGCGGTGGGCCTCGTCACGGACCCGCTGGAGCATGTACAGGCCCTCGCTGGTGCGGGGCAGGATCACCGGGTCGTCGTCGCCGGGCAGCCAGACCTCCTCCAGGCGCTTGGCGAGGCCGCACACGGCGATGTCGTCGATGCCGAGCTCGTCCAGGGCCCGCCGGGCGGCCGCGACCTGGGGGGCGCCGCCGTCGACGACCACGAGCTGGGGCGGGTAGGCGAACTTCCTGGGGCGACCGTCGTCCTCGGTGAGGCCGGTCCCGACGATCTCGCCGTTGCTGTCGATCTCAGGGGTCTCGGCGTTCTCGCCGTCGGTCCACTCCCCCGTCCTCTCCTTCTCGGCGAGGTAGCGCCGGAAGCGGCGGGTGATCACCTCGTGCATGGAGCGGACGTCGTCCTGCCCGGCGAAGCCCTTGATCTGGAAGCGCCGGTACTCGCTCTTGCGGGCGAGCCCGTCCTCGAAGACGACCATGGAGGCCACGACGTCGTCGCCCTGGAGGTGGGAGATGTCGTAGCACTCGATCCTGAGCGGGGCGCTGTCCAGGTCGAGGGCGTCGGCGATCTCCTCCAGGGCACGCGAGCGCGTGGTCAGGTCGGAGGCGCGCTTGGTCTTGTGCAGGACGAGCGCCTGCTGCGCGTTGCGCTGCACCGTCTCCATGAGGGCCTTCTTGTCACCGCGCTGCGGGACGCGCAGGGAGACGATCGAGCCGCGCCGCCCGGTGAGCCACTCCTGGACGGGCTCCACGGGGTCGGGCAGGGCCGGGACCAGGACCTCCTTGGGGACGGCGTCTCCGGTCTCCTCGCCGTAGAGCTGCTGCAGGGCGTGCTCCACGAGGGCGCCGGTGGTGATCTCCTCCACCTTGTCGGTGACCCAGCCGCGCTGGCCGCGCACGCGTCCGCCGCGTACGTGGAAGATCTGGACGGCCGCCTCCAGCTCGTCCTCGGCGACGGCGATCAGGTCGGCGTCGGTCGCGTCGGCGAGCACGACCGCGCTCTTCTCCATGGCCTTCTTCAGGGCCTCGATGTCGTCGCGCAGCCGGGCCGCCCGCTCGTACTCCATCTCCTCGGCCGCTTCCGCCATCCGCTTCTCCAGCGGCCGGATGTACGTGTTCGTCCGGCCGGCCATGAAGTCGCAGAACTCATCGGCCAGTTCGCGGTGCTCCTCGGCGGACACCCGGTCCACGCAGGGGGCCGAGCACTTGCCGATGTAGCCGAGGAGGCAGGGGCGGCCGGTGCGGGCGGCGTTCTTGAAGACACCGGCCGAGCAGGTGCGCACGGGGAAGACGCGCAGCAGCAGGTCGACCGTGTCGCGGATGGCCCACGCGTGCCCGTACGGCCCGAAGTAGCGGACGCCCTTCTTCTTGTGACCGCGCATCACCTGCACGCGCGGGTACTCCTCGTTCATCGTCACCGCGAGGTACGGGTAGCTCTTGTCGTCGCGGTACTTGACGTTGAACCGGGGGTCGTACTCCTTGATCCAGGAGTACTCCAGCTGAAGCGCCTCGACCTCTGTGGACACCACCGTCCACTCCACGGACGCGGCCGTGGTGACCATGGTCCGGGTGCGCGGGTGCATTCCCGCCAGATCCTGGAAGTAGTTCGCCAGGCGCTGGCGCAGGCTCTTCGCCTTTCCGACGTAGATCACCCGGCGGTGTTCGTCGCGGAACCTGTAGACCCCCGGCGTATCGGGGATCTCACCCGGTTTGGGGCGGTAGCTGGAGGGGTCGGCCATGTCTCACACCCTACTGGCGAGCACCGACAGTCCGACGGGAGCGCGGGACATGATCACGGGCTTGGCGGGTGGCAGTTTCCAACGGCATGTCCCGCCGCGGGGATTACGGCGGGCCGGTAGCGGGAATGCAGGCTTCCCACGGGGACACGGCGACGTCCGGCGGACGAGGGCCGTGTCGGTGCAGGCACAGGTTGTCAGTGCGGACCGGCCGCTTCCCACGCGGAGCGGGCGGGCCACGGGTCGGAGGGCTGCGCAGATGAAGCAGATGCGGATCGAGAAAACCCGGCGGACGGTCCGTGCCCGCCGGTACGCGGACGAGGCGTTCGCGCTGCGCGACGCCCTGGACCCGCGCGACCCCGACATAGTGCGGGCCAAGCGTCTCGCCCTCGAGGAACAGGGCGGAAGCGACCGCTCCTAGAAACTCACCGTCTGCCGCGAACGCCCGGGGTGTACGCCCCGGG
>NZ_JBHUQX010000358.1:0-10000 GCF_042674225.1 Streptomyces sp. NPDC056948 | reverse complement strand
CGGGGACGGCCCCGTGACCACCGCCGTTGTCAGCCGCCGTCGACCTGCGGAGCGAGCAGCACCGGAAGCCGGGTCGTCCGGGGCTTCGCCGGAACCTCGGCCACGGCCCTGGGCAACGCCTGTTCCACGCCGTGCACCACGGACAGATGGCGGTCGGCCCGCCCGAACGCCGTGTACACCCAGGGCCTGCTGAGCGCCTGCGCGGCATCGCCGGGCAGCACCACGACCACCGCGGGCCACCGGCTTCCCGCCGCCTGGTGCGCGGTCAGCGCCCACCCGTGCCGTACGGACTGCTCCACCCGCTCCTTCGGGACGACGACGGCCTCGCCCTCGCACGACAGGTGGAGCCCCTCGGCGTCCGCCTTCACCACACGGCCCGGCAGCGCACGGCCCGGCACGGGGGAGTGGACGATCCGGTCACCGGGGTCGAAGCCGCCGAAACGGCCCGGGCCCGGGTTGAGCCGCTCCTTCAACGCCGTGTTGAGCGCGCGGGTGCCGACGGCTCCGCCGTGCCCCGGAGTGATCACCTGCGTCTCCTCGGCCGGTACGCCGATCGCCCGCGGCACCGAGTCGACGACGAGCTGCACCGCCCGGTGCACGGCCTCGCCCGCGTCCCGCACCGGCACGATCACGACCTCCTTGCCGGGGGCCTCGACCTGGTTCAGCTCGCCGATGCCGATGCCCGAGACCAGCTCGCCCAGCGGCCCGGGATCCGGCCGCCGCGAGGCGACCTGCGGGCAGATCCGCGCCGCGAGCAGATCCGCGAACACCCGCCCCGGCCCCACGGACCACAGCACCGCCGGGTCCCCGGCCAGCACCAGCCGCGCCCCGTCGGGCAGCGACTCCGTCAGCAGCGCCGCCGTCTCGACGTCCAGCTGGGGCGCGTCGAGCACGATGAGCAGATCGAGATCCAGGGCCCCCTCGGCATCCCGGCCGGGCCCTTCGAGACCGGCGAGCAGCCCGGAGACGGTGGTGACGGGGGAGCGGCCCTGATCCGGTGCGTCGTCCGGGCCGGAGCCCAGCAGGGCGGCGAAGCGGGTGCGGCCGATCGGGCCGTGCGTGGCGGCCCAGGCGCGCAGCCCGAGGGAGCGTGCGGCGGTCAGCAGCGCGGCCGGTTCGGCCAGGGACGCCTCCCCGCCGGTGTGCAGGACCAGGCCGTGACCGGCGACCGCGCGGAGCAGCTCACCCGCCGACCCCTGGGCCGCGGCGGCGGCCTCCTCCCACTCCTCGGCCGAACCGTCCTGCTTGGGCGCCGAGTTGACCAGCCGGGCCAGACCGTCGGCCAGGCTCTCCTCCGCGAGCGCGTACCGCTCGAGACCGACCAGGACGCGGACCGGGCGCTCCTCGTCCTCCTCGGAGTCGTCCTGCTCCGAGTCCTGCTTCGTCGGGGCCTTGGCACCGGTCTCCTCCAGGGCGTCCTGGAAGACCAGCGCGTCGCCCTCCGCGATCGCGTCCTGCACCGCGCTGTCGGGCTCCGGCACGCCCCGCTGGGCCAGGGCCGCGAGGAGCGCCGGCATCTCCAGGGCGGTGTGCCCGGCCAGCGCGGCCTGCTCCAGGAGCCAGACGGTCACGGCCCGGCCCCGTCGCTCGTCGTCCGGGCCGCACTCGGCGCCGAGCAGCGCCCGCGCGAACCCGTCGGCCTGCTCGGGCCGCACACCGGCGACCCGCAGCAACTGCCAGGGGTCCGCACGCAGCCGATCGTCCGCACCCTCGCCGAGTGCCTCGGCCACCTGCGGCGCTAGCGTCTCCGGGGCGCCGCCCTCGCCGAGCACCCGCAGCACGGCCTGTACCGCCTCCGGCGCGGGAGCCGACGACGCGACGACGGTCTCGGCCGGCACCTGCTGCGGTCGCCGCACCTGCTGCGGTCGCCGCACCGGCTCCGGAGCGGAGCGCCGGGGGGCGGGCGCGGGCTCTTCGAACACCGCGGCCGCCGGCTTCTCACCGCTCTCCACGGCCCGTACGGCGGCGAGCAGATCGGCGGCCTTGCCGCTCAGCTTGGTGCCGCTCTCGATCGGCGTCTGCTTCTCGGCCTTCCGCTGCTCGATGCGCTCCCGCTCGGCCTGCTGGGCCCGCAGCTCGGCCTCGGCCTCGGACACCTGGCCGGCATCGGCCGCGTCCCCCTGGGCCTCCTCGGTCTCCGCACCACCGGTCGGCTTCCCCGGCTCGGCGTCCTCCGTGGTCTCCGGCTCCGTGCTCACAGCGTGCTCCAGTCGTGATCGGGATAGCGGTGCACAGGCGCCGACACATCGTCGAGCGCCCGGCAGATCTCGTCAGGAAGACTAAGGGCCTCCACTGACAACGCGGCCGTGAGCTGCTGCGCGTTGCGCGCTCCGACGACGGGAGCGGCCACGCCCGGCCGGTCACGGACCCACGCCAGGGCCACCTGGAGCGGCGTCACCGCGAGGCCGTCGGCGGCGGTCGTCACGGCGTCCACGATGCGGCTCGCCGTGTCGTCGAGGTACGGCGCGACGAACGGGGCGAGGTGGTCCGAGGCGCCGCGCGAGTCCACCGGAGTCGTGTCGCCCCGGTACTTGCCCGTCAGCACCCCACGCCCCAGTGGGGAGGACGGCAGCAGGCCGATGCCCAGGTCCAGCGCGGCCGGCAGCACCTCGCGCTCGACGCCGCGCTGGAGCAGCGAGTACTCCAGTTGCGTACCCGCCAGCCGGGTCCGGGTGCCGGGGGAGGCGAGCTGCCAGGTGGCGGCCTTGGCCAGTTGCCAGCCGCAGAAGTTGGAGACGGCGGCGTAGCGGGCACGGCCGCCGGAGACAGCGAGGTCCAGGGCCTGGAGGGTCTCCTCCAGCGGGGTGTCCGGGTCGAAGGCGTGCACATGCCACAGGTCGACGTAGTCGGTTCCGAGCCGGGCGAGCGAGGCGTCCAGCGCGGAGAGCAGATGGCCACGGGAGCCGTCGAAGCGGCGGTCGGGGTCCGGTACGCTGCCGGCCTTGGTCGAGATGACCAGGTCCCGGCGGGGCACCAGGCCGTCTATCAGCCTGCCGAGCAGGTACTCGGCCTCTCCGTCGCCGTACACGTCCGCGGTGTCGACGAGGGTCCCGCCCGCTTCCCAGAACGTCTTCATCAGGTCCGCGGCGTCGTGCTCGTCGGTGTCGCGCCCCCAGGTCAGGGTGCCGAGCCCGATCCGCGACACACGAAGGCCGGTGCGGCCGAGATGCCTCTGCTCCATGAACGCCGAGATTACTGGCCAGAACCTACGGTGTGGGGGGCTGTGGACGACCGATTTCCGCGCGCTATGGTCTGCGGACAAGGCACATTACTGATGGGTAAGGGGAATCGGGATGCAGCTCGGTATCAACCTCGGCTACTGGGGTGCCGGCATGGACGCGGACAATCTGGCCGTCGCCCAGGAGGCCGACCGGCTCGGATACGACGTCTGCTGGGCAGCCGAGGCCTATGGATCCGACGCCGCCACCGTACTGACCTGGGTCGCCGCCCAGACCGAACGGATCGACGTCGGCTCCGCCATCTTCCAGATCCCGGCCCGCCAGCCCGCGATGACCGCCATGACGGCCGCCACCCTCGACTCGCTCTCCGGCGGCCGCTTCCGGCTCGGCCTCGGCGTCTCCGGCCCGCAGGTCTCTGAGGGCTGGTACGGCGTCAAGTTCGACAAGCCGCTGGCACGCACGCGTGAGTACGTCGAGATCATTCGCAAGGCCATGACGCGCGAACGCCTGTCGTACGAGGGTCAGCACTGGACGCTGCCGCTGCCCGGCGGCCCGGGCAAGCCCCTCAAGCTGACCGTGCACCCGCAGCGCGAGCACATCCCGCTCTACATCGCCGCGATCGGCCCGAAGAACCTCGAGCAGACCGGCGAGATCGCCGACGGCGCCCTGCTGATCTTCCCCTCCGCCGACCACCTCGAGGACACGGCGATCCAGTACCTGCGGGCCGGCCGTGAGAAGGCGGGCAAGACCCTCGACGGATTCGACATCTGCCCGACCCTTCCCCTGGCCCTCGGCGACGACAAGGACGTGACCACGCTCGCCGACACCTTCCGCCCCTACACCGCGCTGTACGTCGGCGGCATGGGCAGCCGCAAGCAGAACTTCTACAACCAGCTCGCCCAGCGCATGGGCTACGAGAAGGAAGCAGCCGAGATCCAGGACAAGTACCTGTCCGGCGACAAGCAGGGCGCCGCGGCCGCCGTACCGCACGACCTGATCGACAAGACGACCCTGCTCGGTTCCGTGGAGCGCATCGCGGACCGGATGAAGGCCTACGCGGAGGCCGGCGTCACCACCCTCACCCTCGCCCCGGCGGGCTTCACGCTCGACGAGCGGATCGCCTCCCTCCGCGCCGGCACGGAGGCCCTGGAGCGCGCCGGGCTCGCCTGACACGGCTGAAGCCCGACGGAGATTTCTGCGGCCGTGGTGGGGGCTCGGGGGGTCTTCCCCGCCACGGCCGTCACGCAGAACAACGCGAGGAACCGCCGACGGTTACGTCCTCCATTTGGCGGAGTTGTCCGTCGCACCTGTTGCAGCACCGCGCACCCCGCACTTGACTCGTTCTTTGCGGAAACTGCGGAATCCTGCAGCACGCGCACGCGCGCGGGAGAGGTGCCCACGATGCTTTCGGCCAAGAGTCTGTTCCAGGAGATCCTCGCCAACGACGAGTCCTTCGCCCTGTTCTGCTCCATCGCCGCGAGCGGCGAGTCCCAGGGCGGCTGGGAGAACGCCCGGATCGCCGCGCTCGTCCCGGAGAGCGAGCGAGAACTCGCCCCCAAGATCACCCGCCACGGTGCCGACGAGGACAAGCACGGGCGGATCTTCAACGCCCTGATGAAGAAGCGCGGCCTCGACCCCGTCCCGGTCCCGCCGGAGACCGACTACACGATGCTCCTGGAGAAGAACGCCATCGGCCTCGCGCACGAGCAGCTCAAGCGTGACGAGCGGCTCGCGGTCCAGGACGTCGTCACGTACCTCTCGCACAGCAGGGTCACCGAACAGCGCGCCTCCGAGCAGATGGACCTGCTCCGCAAGCACTTCGCGGACGACCCCGACATCGGCCGCGCGGTCAAGCAGATCTCCAACGACGAGGACAACCACCTCGCCTACTGCCACGAGGAACTGCTGCGCTTCGCCTACGCGGGCCACGGCCGGGCCATCCAGCGGACCCTGCGCGAGTGCGCGCTCGCCGAGATCCGGATCTACCGGGACGTCAGCCTCGCGGTCATGGCGAACATGGGCCGCATCCTGGGCTGGTCGAAGGCCAAGTCGGCGGTGCTCGCGGCGGGCATCCACGCGGTGTACGCGTACGAACGGCTGGGCGGCTGGCGCCGGATGGTGTCCCTGGAGATGCCCGAGCGCCGTGACGCCCTCGGTGGCCCGGCCTCCACAGCCCCCGAGTTCGCCTGAGACCACCCGGTCTACAGCCACCCCCGGCGCTTGAACAGGCGGAACACCAGCACCTCCAGGACGACCATCAGGATGATGAGAGCCGGGTAGGACCACTCCCAGCGCAGTTCGGGCATGTGCTCGAAGTTCATGCCGTAGATCCCCGCGACCATCGTGGGGATCGCGGCCATGGCCGCCCAGGCGGAGATCTTCCGCATGTCGTCGTTCTGCCGGACGCTCATCTGCGCCAGATGCGCCGAGAGGATGTCGGACACCAGCCGGTCCAGGCCCTCCACGGACTCGTTCACGCGCGTGAGGTGGTCGCTGACGTCCCGGAAGAAGGGCCGGGCCCGGTCGTCCACGAACGGCACCGTCACGCCGGACTGCGCCGTGCCCGCCAGCCGGCTCACCGGCAGGGCCAGCGGCCCCGTCGCCCGGCGGAACTCCAGGACCTGGCGCTTGAAGTCGTAGATCCGCGACGCGGTGTTCCGTGAGCCGCCGTCCAGCGGTGAGAACACCTCCGTCTCCAGCCCCTCCAGGTCGGCCTGCAACTCGATCGCGACGTCCAGATAGTGGTCGACGGCGGCGTCGGCGATCGCGTACAGCACGGACGTGGGGCCGTTGCCCAGCAGCTCCGGCTCCTGCTCCAGCCGGTGGCGTACGGCCTTGAGCGGTGCGCCCTCGCCGTGCCGGACGGTGACCGCGAACGAGTCCCCAAGGAAGATCATGATCTCGCCGGTGGAGACGGTGTCGCTCCGGGGCTCGTACACCACCGGCTTGAGGACCACGAAGAGCGAGTCGTCGTACACCTCCAGCTTGGGCCGCTGATGGGCCTTGAGGGCGTCCTCGACGGCCAGCGGGTGCAGG
Organism: Streptomyces sp. NPDC056948; assembly: GCF_042674225.1. Taxonomy (NCBI): domain Bacteria; kingdom Bacillati; phylum Actinomycetota; class Actinomycetes; order Kitasatosporales; family Streptomycetaceae; genus Streptomyces; species Streptomyces sp. NPDC056948. Next base: position 3,785 of record NZ_JBHUQX010000358.1, on the reverse strand, counting down.
CCGAACTCCCGGGTGACATGGTCGAATTCGCGCTCCGTCGGCTCATGCAGCCCGATCCACACGAAACCGCCCGACGTACGGGCCTCACCCAGGGCGTCGGAGAAGTCCTCCGGCCCCTCCGTGCGCTGTCCGTCGCGGTAGATGGCACAGTCGACGATCACGAAGCGAGTCTCCCGTCACTCGAACGACACCGTACGCGCGCGTGCGCCTACGCTGGATCGCATGCCCACGTTGATCCTGGTCCGGCACGGACGTTCCACCGCCAACACCGAGGGACTGCTCGCCGGCTGGACGCCCGGTGTCGCCCTCGACGAACGCGGCGCCGCGCAGGCCGCCGCGCTGCCCGGGCGGCTCGCCGAACTGCCCCTCGCCGAGATCGTCACCAGCCCGCTCCAGCGCTGCCAGGAGACGATCGGGCCCCTTCTCCGGGCCCGGCCGGAACTCAACCCGCACACCGACGAGCGCATCGGCGAGTGCCACTACGGCGACTGGTCCGGGCGCAAGCTCGCCGAGCTCAAGGACGAGCCCCTGATGGAGGTGGTGCAGGCGCACCCGTCCGCTGCGGCCTTCCCCGGGGGCGAGTCGATGCGGGCCATGCAGACGCGTGCCGCCGAGGCCGTGCGCGAGTGGAACGCGCGCGTGGAGCGCGACCACGGCGCCGACGCCGTCTACCTCATGTGCTCGCACGGCGACATCATCAAGTCGCTCGTCGCCGAGGCACTGGGACTTCATCTGGACCTCTTCCAGCGGATTTCCGTTGAACCGTGTTCCATCACCGCGATCCGTTACACACGACTGCGACCGTTTCTCGTCCGCCTCGGCGACACCGGCGACTTCACGTCCCTGGTGCCGCGCGAGGAACCGCCGGGCGACGACGCCCAAGTCGGGGGTGGTGCGGGCGCACCGTGATCGTCCGCCGCAGTAGGGTGAAGCGGTCGCAGCAGTGCCGTTGCCACACGGCCCCCACGATTCCAATGGAGACAGGACGTGTCCCGTCAGGTGTTCCTCTATGACCATCCGGAGCGTTTCGTGGCCGGTACGGTCGGGCTGCCCGGACGCCGTTCGTTCTTCCTCCAGGCTTCAGCCGGCACCCGGGTGACCAGCGTGGCCCTGGAGAAGACCCAGGTCGCCGCGCTCGCCGAGCGCATGGACGAACTGCTCGACGAGGTCGTACGCCGTAGCGGCGGCAGCGCCTCCGTCCCCGCCGTCGCACCGACGGAGGTCAACGACAGCGCCCCGCTGGACACCCCCGTCGAGGAGGAGTTCCGGGTCGGCACCATGGCGCTCGCCTGGGACGGCGACGAGCAGCTCATGATCGTCGAGGCGCAGGCACTCGTCGAGCTCGACGCCGACTCCGAGGAGGACCTCGCCGAGGCCGAGGAGCGGCTGCTCCAGGACGAGGAGAACGGGCCGCCGATGCTGCGGGTCCGGCTCACCGGCACGCAGGCGAGGGCCTTCGCCAAGCGCGCCCTCGACGTCGTCAACGCCGGGCGGCCGCCGTGCCCGCTGTGCAGCCTCCCGCTCGACCCGGAAGGACACGTATGTCCGCGCCAGAACGGATACCGCCGCGGAGCGTGACGCCTCCTGACGGCCCCGACGAGCTGCTCGCCCGGGGCGAACTCACCGTACGCGGACGCATCCGTGACGCCTCCAACGCCGCCCTGTACTGCACGGTGTCGTACGACGGCCGGGAAGCGGCCTGCATCTACAAACCGGTCGCCGGGGAGAGGCCCCTGTGGGACTTCCCCGACGGGACCCTCGCCCAGCGCGAGGTCGCCGCGTACGAGGTCTCCGAGGCGACCGGCTGGGGCCTCGTACCGCCCACCGTGCTGCGCGACGGCCCCTACGGCGAGGGCATGTGCCAGCTCTGGATCGAGGCGGCGCCGGACGCCGAGCTGCTCGCGCTCGTCGACGGGGAGGAACCCGAACCGGGCTGGAAGGCGATCGGGTTCGCCGAGGTCGGCGAGGGACGTACCGCGCTGCTCGTGCACGCCGACGACGAGCGGCTGCGGCGGCTCGCGGTGCTGGACGCCGTGATCAACAACGCCGACCGCAAGGGCGGGCACCTGCTGCCCACCGGCGAGGGGCGGTTGTACGGGATCGACCACGGGGTGACCTTCAACGCCGAGAACAAGCTGCGGACCCTGCTGTGGGGCTGGGCGGGGGAGCCCTTCACCCGGGAGGCCGCCGACGTCCTCGAGGGCCTCAGGAAGGATCTGGCCGAGGGCGGGGCCCTCACCGCACGGCTCGAACCGCTGATCACCGCCGCCGAGATCGACGCCGCACGCGCGCGTGTCGGTGCGCTGCTCGCCTCGGGGACGCATCCGGAGCCGAGCGGGGAGTGGCCGGCGATTCCCTGGCCACCCGTGTAGGAGCACAGACGCCGAGCTCGCGCAAGAACGCCTTCTCGGCCGTCCGGACCGCTCCCATTCGTATATGGAACTTCAGTCCGGTTACGCTCATGACATGCATGCCTGGCCCGCTTCCGAGGTCCCCGCCCTGCCTGGTCAGGGCCGCGACCTGAGGATCCACGACACCGCGACCGGCGGTTCGGTCACCCTCGACCCCGGTCCCGTCGCCCGTATCTACGTCTGCGGCATCACCCCGTACGACGCCACCCACCTGGGACACGCGGCGACGTACAACGCGTTCGACCTCGTGCAGCGCGTGTGGCTCGACACCAAGCGGCAGGTTCACTACGTCCAGAACGTCACCGACGTCGACGACCCGCTCCTGGAGCGGGCGCAGCGCGACGGTATCGACTGGGCCGCCCTCGCCGAGAAGGAGACGGTTCTCTTCCGCGAGGACATGACGGCCCTGCGGATGCTGCCGCCGCGCCAGTACATAGGCGCCGTCGAGGCGATACCGGGCATCATCCCGCTCGTCGAGCGGCTGCGGGACGCGGGCGCGGCCTACGAACTCGAAGGGGACGTCTACTTCTCCGTCGAGTCCGACCCGCACTTCGGCAAGGTCTCGAACCTCGACGCCGAGGCGATGCGACTGCTGTCCGCCGAGCGCGGCGGCGACCCGGACCGGCCGGGCAAGAAGAACCCCCTCGACCCGATGCTCTGGATGGCGGCCCGCGAGGGCGAGCCGAGCTGGGACGGCGGATCGCTCGGGCGCGGACGGCCCGGCTGGCACATCGAGTGCGTGGCCATCGCCCTCGACCACCTCGGCATGGGCTTCGACATCCAGGGCGGCGGCTCCGACCTCGCCTTCCCGCACCACGAGATGGGCGCCTCGCACGCCCAGGCCCTCACCGGCGAGTTCCCCATGGCCAAGGCGTATGTGCACGCCGGCATGGTCGCCCTCGACGGCGAGAAGATGTCCAAGTCCAAGGGCAACCTGGTCTTCGTCTCCAAGCTCCGGCACGACGGCGTCGACCCGGCCGCCATCCGGCTCGCGCTGCTCGCCCATCACTACCGCGCCGACTGGGAGTGGACCGACCAGGTCCTCCAGGACGCCCTCGCCCGGCTCGGCCGCTGGCGCGCCGCCGTGTCCCGGCCCGACGGACCGCCCGCGGAGGCGCTCGTGGAGGAGATCCGCGAGGCCCTGGCGAACGACCTGGACGCCCCGGCCGCGCTCGCCGCGGTCGACCGCTGGGCCGCCCTCCAGGAGGAGAGCGGCGGTACGGACATCGGCGCACCCGGGGTGGTCTCCCGCGCGGTGGACGCGCTGCTGGGCGTAGCGCTGTAACCGAGAGAACGAGCGAAGGGGCGCGGGCGGGGCGGGTAGCGCCCCGTCTGCTGCTGTGTCTTTTAAACATAAACGATCCCACCAGACTG
>NZ_JBHUQX010000357.1:0-10023 GCF_042674225.1 Streptomyces sp. NPDC056948 | reverse complement strand
CTCCCGGAGTGTCCGCTCCGGGAGCCTCGGGGGCCCGTCAGTTCTGGCGGCGGCTGCGCACGCAGCGCGCCGCCCTCGTCGCGGCGGTCGTCGTCGCGCTGCTCGTCCTGATCGCGCTCGGCGCGCCCCTGCTCACGGCACTGGAGGGCCAGGACCCGACCACCTACCACCCCTCCCTGGTGGACTCCGCGCGCGGGGGCGTACCCATCGGGCCGCTCGGCGGCATGAGCGGTGACCACTGGCTCGGCGTCGAACCGCAGACCGGACGCGACCTGTTCGCCCGGCTGACGTACGGCGCGCGCGTGTCGCTGGGCGTGGCGCTGGCGGCGACCGTCGTGCAGGTCGCCATCGGGATCACCATGGGTGTCGCGGCCGCACTCGGGAAGCGATGGGTTGATCAACTGTTGAGCCGGTTCACGGACATCATCGTCGCGATGCCGCTCATGATCATGTCGTTGGCGCTGCTCGCGATCGTGCCGTCGAGCTTCCCGCGGCCCGTGCTGGTCGCGCTCGTCGTCGGCCTGATCGGCTGGGGCAACATCGCTCGGATCGTGCGCGCGCAGACGCTCACCCTCAAGGAACTCGACCACGTCGCCGCCGCCCGGCTCAGCGGCTGGGGCACCTGGAGCATCGCCCGCCGCGAGCTGCTGCCTGCGATCGCCGCGCCCGTCATCACGTACGCCGCGCTGCTCGTCCCGTCGAACATCACCGTCGAGGCCGCGCTGTCGTTCCTCGGCGTCGGCGTGAAGCCGCCGACGCCCTCCTGGGGGCAGATGCTCACCGCCGCCGACGTCTGGTACCAGGCGGCCCCCCAGTACCTGCTGCTGCCCGCGGGCGCGCTGTTCGTGACCGTGCTGGCCCTGACCGTCCTCGGCGACGGTGTGCGCACCGCGCTCGACCCGCGCGCGGCCTCACGGCTGCGCGTCGGGACGGGGCGGAAGCGGGAGTCGAGGGCGGCCGAGGGGCGCGAGCGTGACTCCGAGGCGGCCGGGGGAGGTGCGGCATGAGCGGTCTCACCGGCTTCGTCCTGCGCCGGGCCGTCGGCGCCGCGGTCACGCTGCTCGCCATCTCGGTGATCGTCTACGTCGTCTTCTACGTCACCCCCGGCAACGTCGCCCAGATCACCTGCGGCCCGCGCTGCTCACCGGAACAGGTGGACCAGGTCGCCCGGCAGCTGAACCTGGACGACCCGCTGTTCGTTCGGTACTGGCACTTCCTGCAAGGGCTCGTCGCCGGCCAGGACTACTCGACGGGTACGTCCGTGCAGCACTGCTCCGCGCCCTGCCTCGGCCTGTCGTACCAGAGCGACCAGCAGGTCACGCAGCTGATCTGGGCAAAGCTCCCGGTCAGTCTGTCCCTGGTGGCCGGCGCGATGGTGATCTGGCTGATCCTCGGCGTCGGCACCGGCGTGCTCTCCGCCTGGCGGCGCGGCCGGTTCTCCGAGCGGGTGCTGACCGGCATCACCCTCGCCGGCACGGCCACCCCGGTCTTCGTCATCGGGCTGGTCCTGATGATCGTCGTCTGCGGGGAGCTGCGGTTGCTGCCCTTCCCGCAGTACGTCGCCCTCACCGACGACCCCGAACAGTGGGCGTGGAACCTGGTGCTCCCCTGGCTGTCACTGGCCCTCATCGAGGCCGCCGCGTTCGCCCGGCTGACCCGGGCGTCGATGCTGGAGACGCTGGCCGAGGACCACATCCGCACCTTCCGCGCGTACGGCGTCGGCGAACGGTCGATCGTCGGACGGCACGCGCTGCGCGGGGCGTTCGCGCCGGTCATCGCGCTGAACGCCAACAATGTCGGGTCGGCGATCGGCGGCGCGGTGCTCACCGAGACGCTGTTCGGCCTGCCCGGCATCGGGCAGGAACTCGTCCATGCCGTCAACGTCGTCGACCTGCCGGTCGTGGTCGGCATGGTCCTGGTCATCGGTTTCTTCGTGGTCCTCGCCAACGCCGTCGCCGACGTGCTGTACGCGGTGGCCGACCGACGGGTGGTGCTGACATGAGCCTGGTCGACGTGACCGACCTGAGTGTGGACTTCGGCGAGTTGCGTGCCGTCGACGGACTCTCCTTCCGTCTGGAACAGGGCGCCGCCCTGGCCCTGGTCGGTGAGTCCGGCTCCGGCAAGTCGACCGTGGCGTCCGCCCTGCTCGGCCTGCACCGCGGTACGGGAGCGCGAGTCGGGGGCTCGGTCGAGGTGGCCGGCACCGACGTACAGCGGGCCTCCGACGAGGAGCTGCGGCGGCTGCGCGGCGGGCAGGCCGCGATGGTGTTCCAGGATCCGCTGTCCTCCCTCGACCCGTACTACGCGATCGGTGACCAGATCGCCGAGGTGTACCGCGCGCACGCGCGGGTGTCCCGGCGGGCGGCACGCGCGCGTGCCGTCGACGTCCTGGACCGGGTGGGCATTCCGGACGCGGCCCGACGGTCCCGTTCGCGGCCGCACGAGTTCAGCGGCGGTATGCGCCAGCGCGCCCTGATCGCCATGGCGCTCGCGTGCGAACCCCGTCTGCTGATCGCCGACGAGCCGACGACCGCCCTCGACGTCACCGTCCAGGCCCAGGTCCTCGACCTGCTGCACGCGCTGCGCGAGGAGACCGGCATGGGCCTGCTGCTCGTCACCCACGACGTGGGCGTCGCCGCCGAGAGCGTCGACGAGGTGCTGGTGATGCGGCACGGGCGGGCCGTCGAGCACGGCCCGGTGTCGGATGTGCTGGGCGCGCCGGCCCAGCCGTACACCCGGGAACTGCTGGCCGCGGTGCCACGCCTGGACGCGCCCCGGAAGGTCTCGTCGGCGCCCGAGGAGGTCGTGCTGGAAGCGACCGGCCTGAGGCGCGTGTTCGGGCGCGGGAAGCGGGCGTTCACGGCCGTGGACGATGTGTCGCTGACCCTGCGGCGCGGTGAGACGCTCGGCATCGTGGGCGAGAGCGGCAGTGGGAAGACGACCCTGGGGCGCATGCTCGTCGGGCTGCTGGAGCCGACGGCCGGATCGCTGCGGTTCGAGGGCCGCGCACACACCGGGGTGAACCCGGCCGTGCAGATGGTCTTCCAGGACCCCGTCTCCTCCCTCAACCCCCGCCGCAGCGTGGGCGAGTCCATCGCCGATCCGCTCCGCGCCCGGGGCGAGTCCGAAGAGGGGCGCATCCGGGAGCGCGTGGCGGAACTGCTGGAGCGCGTGGGGCTCGAAGCGGCGCACCATGACCGCTACCCGCACGAATTCAGCGGCGGTCAGCGCCAGCGCATCGGGATCGCGCGGGCGCTCGCGGCCGACCCGCGCGTCATCGTCTGCGACGAGCCGGTCTCGGCCCTCGACGTCACCACCCAGGCGCATGTGGTCGACCTGCTGGGGGAGTTGCAACGCGAACTCGGGCTCGCGCTGGTCTTCATCGCGCACGACCTGGCCGTCGTACGCCAGGTCAGCGACCGGGTCGCGGTGATGCGGGAGGGCGGGATCGTCGAGGAAGGGCCCGTCGCCGCGGTGTACGGGTCGCCCCAAGAGCCGTACACCAGGCAGCTACTGGCCGCCGTGCCGGCGCTCGACCCGGAGGCCGCCGCGCGACGTCGCGCGGAGCGACGGGAGTTGGCCGCGGCATGACGATCCGTGTCCGCTTGATCTCCTAGCGCGACGGAACGCGACCCGCACGGGAAAGTTACGACCGTTCACCCCTTTTGGTGGTGCGACGGACAACCGTCCGTCGTACCACCGCCTTGACCGCATACGTTCGTCCCGCTGCGAGCCGCCGGACAACGGCGGCTCCTCATACGGGAGATCGGGGGTGCACACGTGCGCATCGGACTGCTTACGGAGGGTGGCTATCCGTATGTGAGCGGTGACGCCAGGCTCTGGTGCGACCGGCTGGTGCGCGGGCTCGCACAGCACGAGTTCGACGTCTACGCGCTCAGCCGCAGTGAACACCAGGAGGACGAGGGCTGGACCCCGCTCTCGCCGAACGTCCGCAGGGTGCGTACCGCATCGCTGTGGATGGCCGAGGACGACGGAGTGGTCCTCGGTCGCCGCGCACGCCGGCGGTTCACCGAGTGCTTCGGCGAACTGGCCGCTGTGCTGTGCGGTGCGTCGTCCGAGGGCGGGACGTCGACCCCCGAGGCGGACCGTTTCGCCAACGCTCTGTACGGCCTCGCCGAACTCGCCCGCGAGGAGGGCGGCCTTGCCGGAGCTCTCCGCTCCGAGGCCGCCGTGCGCGCGCTGGAACGCGCCTGTCGTGCGCCGGGCGCCCACCGCGCCGCGCGTGAGGCTCGCGTCCCGGATCTGCTCGCCGTGGCCGCGTACCTCGAACGTGCGCTGCGCCCCCTCTCCCTCGACTGGTACGAGGACGACGGACTGGGTGCGGTCGACCTCTGTCACGCCGCGTCCGGCGGCCCGGCCGCCCTGCCCGGCCTGCTGGCCCGCCACTTCACCGGCGTGCCCCTGCTGGTGACCGAGTACGGCGTGCGCCTGCGGACGCACTACCTCACCGCCCCCGACGCCCCGCCCGCCGTACGGTCCCTGCTGGCTGCCTTCCACGGCAGGCTCGCCGCCGAGGCCTACGGACAGGCCGAGGTCGTCACCGCAGGCAACACGCATGCCCGCCGCTGGCAGGAGCGCTGCGGTGCCGACCGCGAGAAGCTCCGCACGGTCTACCCCGGCATGGACGCCCGGCCCTTCGCGGAGGTGGGCGAGTCCGCGGAGTGCGCCGACCCGGACGCGCTCGTCTGGGTCGGCCGCGTCGAGCCCGCCAAGGACCTGGTCTCGCTGCTGCACGCCTTCGCCGAGATCCGCAAGCAGGAGCCGAAGACGCGACTGCGGATCGTCGGAGCCCCCGCCGGTGCCGAGGGCGCGGCCTATCTCGCCCACTGCAGGGCACTGGCTGACCATCTCTTCCCCGACGAGGCCGAGGGACCGCACGCCGCCGGCCACAACCCGGTGTCGTTCGAGGAGGTCGGCGGGCCGGAACTCCCGGCCCTCGCCGACGCCTCGGGTGCCGTGACCGTCCTGTCCAGCGTGGTCGAGGGCTTCCCGATCGGCCTTGTCGAGGCCATGCTCTGCGGGCGCGCGACGGTGTCGACGGACGTCGGCGCGGTCGTGGAGGTCATCGGCGGCACGGGGCTGGTCGTGCCCCCGCGCAATCCGCGAGCGCTCGCCGAGGCGTGCGTCGCGCTGCTGCGCGACCCGGAGCGCCGTGAGCGCCTGGGCGCCGCCGCCCGGGCCCGTGCCCTCGAACTGTTCACGGTCGAGCAGAACATCGAGGCATTTCACAGCATTTACCTGGAGATCGTCTCGCGCGCTCCCGTCCGCCGTGTCGTCCTCGACGCGGCGGGGGAGCCGTTGCCCTTCGCGGTGCCCGCCGAGGCCCGTGTCCCGGTCCGCTGGGCCGCCCCGACACCCGGCCCAGCCGCCCGCAGCGGCCCCCGCTGGGCCGGAGACAGTCCCGCACGAACCACCACTCCCGTCCCCGCCCCGGAGAGAGCGCGATGAACGACTTGGGCGAACTGGACCGTCCTGGAACACCGGCCGGCCCGGGAGCATCGAATGCCCCCTCGGAGCAGGCACTCGGCCCCGCGACCACGGCCTCCCCGACCATGGCCTCATCGGCCCCGGAACCGGCCCCGGAACCGGCCGCCGACCGTGAGCCGTCCGTGAAACAGGAGCCGGCCGCCGACCGCAAGCCGCCCTCCCCGCGCCGCGGTGCCGACCCGGTGAAGGCGCTGATGCACCGTCACCGGGAACTCTGCGAACGCGCGGTGGACCCGCTCGAGATCGCGGCGGGACTGGAAGCGCACGGCATCACCGAGCGGACCGCGGCCCGCTTCCGCCACCGGGACGTCTTCTCCCTCGCCGAGGAGATGTACGCACGAGTCACCCGAGAGGGGGACGTACCCGCGTCCCCGGCGCCCGCGACCCCCCGGGCGCGTGCGGACTGGGTCCTCCTGACGCTCCTGCCGGGCGCGCTGTGCGCCGCCGCCGTGACCGCCGCGCACCTCACCCACGGCCGCTCGCGCCTGTTCGCCGCGGCAGCAGGCATCCTCGCCGTGGGCCTGGCCCTCCGCGCGGCCCTCCGCCGAGGCCCCTTGAGCAGGGCCGACCACAGCGCCCCCGGCGGCAGCACCCTCTGGGTCTCCTGGCTCATCGCCTACTCCCTCCTGGGCAACGGCCTGCTCGACAGTGCCGTCACCGGCGGCCCCGACGGTCTGCCCACCGGTGCGGCCGGCGGCCCCTGGCCTCTCACGGTCGCCCCCGTTCTGGCCCTCGCCCTGGCGTGCGCTCCCGCGGCCTGGATCGCCCACCTCTTCACCGTGCGTGGCCGCCGCAGGCTCGCGTCAAGCCGCGGCCTCGAGGACTTCGCCGCCGCCGTACGACCGCTCGTACTCGGCACCTTCGTCCTCTTCCTGGGCGCCCTGGCGGCCCTGCTCGCCCTCTGCGCGGCAGTCCTCGACGAGCCCGCGGGCTACGCGGAGGCCCTCGCCCTGGGGGCACTCCTCTTCATCGCCCGCCTCCTCGCCACCCACGGGTTCGCCTACGCCCCCGCCGTGGCCCTCACCGCGACGGCCACGGTCCAGGCAGCCGTCCTCGCCACGGTCTTCATCGCCCGCCTCCCCGGCCTCGGCTTCCTGGGCACCCCCGTGGAGACCCTCGTCACCCTCTGGGGCGCCGGCAGTGTCCCCACCCTCGCCTGTGGAGCGGCGGCCCTGGCCCTCCTCGTCCACGCGACGCGCAAGCTGACCAGGGCCTCGGCCCACGCACCGCCCTCCCCCTCACGGTGACCGCCGCGGGAGCCAGGACCGCCCGAACCCGCCTCAAGCAACCGGCGATCCGGGCCCTCGAAGCCTTCGGCGAGTGACTCCCGAAAAAGCCGTCACCCCCAAGCGCCGCACCCCAAGAGCCGCCCCCTAGAGCCGCTCCCCGAAGAGCCGTCACCCCGTAGCCACAGACACCGGCCCACCGCCGGAGGCACCCGCCCCGCCCCATCCCGCCCGCCCCGTACCAAGGAGAACCCCGATGACCACCCACCCAGGAGTCCCAGCCGCCCCGGGAGCCGTGCGATGAGAGTCCTGCTGATCGGAGCCAACGGCTACATCGGGCGCTTCGTCGCCGACCGTCTGCTCGCCGACCCGGCCGTGCAGCTCACCGCCCTCGGTCGCGGCGACGACGCCGACGTCCGCTTCGACCTCGCCTCCGGCAGCCCGGGCGCCCTCACCCGCTTCCTCGACGCGGTCCACCCGGGCGTCGTCGTCAACTGCGCGGGCGCCACCAGGGGCGGTGCCCGCGAACTCACCCGCCACAACACCGTCGCCGTCGCCACCGTCTGCGAGGCCCTGCGCCGCAGCGGCTGCGGCGCCCGGCTGGTGCAGATCGGGTGCAGCGCGGAGTACGGCCCCAGCCAACCCGGCTCCTCCACGGCCGAGGACGCCGTCCCCCGGCCCGGCGGCCCGTACGGCGTCAGCAAGCTCGCCGCCACCGAACTGGTCCTCGGCTCCGGCTTGGACGCCGTCGTCCTGCGTGTCTTCTCACCGGCCGGACCCGGCACCCCCGCCGGCTCCCCGCTCGGGCGTCTCGCCGAGGCCATGCGCCGCGCCATGCAGTCCGGCGACGGCGAGCTGAAACTCGGCGGCCTGGGCGCGCAGCGCGACTTCGTCGACGTCCGCGACGTGGCCCGTGCCGTCCACGCCGCCTCGCTCTCCGCCGCGCAGGGCGTCATCAACATCGGCTCCGGCCGTGCCGTGCGCCTGCGCGACGCCGCCGCGGTCCTCGCCCGCGTGGCCGGATACGGCGGCGCCCTCCACGAACTCGACGGCCCTCCCGGCGCCCTGCGCCCGGCCATCGGCCACCCCCGCCCGGAACCGGACCACGCCCCCCAGGTCGCGTACCCGTACCCGGACGGCTGCGGCAGCTGGCAGCAGGCCGACGTGCGCACCGCACGCGACCGGCTCGGCTGGCGCCCCCGGATCGGCCTCGAGGAGTCCCTCGCGGACATCTGGATGGAGGCGGCATGCCGCATCTGACGAGCACACGACGCAGCTCCGGCACGGAACTCCGCCCCGGTGTCGGTGTCCCCGGCTATGCCCACCCCCTCCTCGCTCCTACCGAGTGGGGCGAACTCACCCGCCCCGGCACCCCGCTGCACTGGGTCGTCCTCAACGTGGCCGACGGCCCCGGCGCACGCCCCGACCCGCACTGCCTGGAGGCGGCAGGCCGTCTGCGCAACGCGGGCGTCCGGGTCCTCGGCCACCTCGACACCCGGTACGGCACCCGGAACTTCGGAGAGCTGATCTCGGACGCCCACCGGTTCGTCGACTGGTACCAGGTCGACGGCTTCCTCCTGGAGCGCTGCCCGGCGGATCACGTCGGGCTGCCCGAGGTGCGCCGCACGGTCGCCACGCTCCGCGTGATCCGTGACGAGGCCCACATCGTCCTCGGCCACGGCATCCACCCGCACCCGGGGTACGTCGAACTCGCCGACCAACTGGTCACCTTCTCCGGTCCGTGGAGCGACTACCGCTGGTCGCAGGTGGCCGAGTGGACCACCGACCACTCGCCCGAGCGCTTCTGCCATTTCGTCCACGGAGTGCCCCGCCCTCATCTGGGGGAGGCGCTGCGCATCGCGCGCTGGCAGGGCGCCGCGACGATCTACTTCACCGACCGCACGGACCGCACGGACTGCGGCGGACCCACCGATCCCTGGGAGGCCATGCCCGGCTACTGGGACGAAATCGTCTCGCGTGTCGGAACGGGTGTCTCGGAATGAAAAAGCACATGGCACTGTTACGGGGAGAACAACCGTAGTGATTGACCGACCAACGGAGTCCCCGTGTCGCTGCCACCCCTGGTCGAGCCGGCTTCCGAGCTCACCGTAGACGAGGTCCGCAGGTACTCCCGCCACCTGATCATCCCCGACGTCGGGATGGACGGGCAGAAGCGGCTGAAGAACGCCAAGGTGCTGTGTGTGGGCGCCGGCGGCCTGGGCTCGCCGGCGCTGATGTACCTGGCCGCCGCGGGCGTCGGCACCCTCGGCATCGTGGAGTTCGACGAGGTCGACGAGTCGAATCTGCAGCGCCAGATCATCCACAGCCAGGCCGACATCGGCCGCCCCAAGGCCGAGTCCGCCCGTGACTCCGTCCTCGGCATCAACCCGTACGTGAACGTGATCCTTCACGAGGAGCGGCTCGAGGCCGACAACGTGATGGACATCTTCAGCCAGTACGACCTGATCGTCGACGGCACGGACAACTTCGCGACCCGCTACCTGGTCAACGACGCCTGCGTGCTGCTGAACAAGCCGTACGTCTGGGGCTCGATCTACCGCTTCGACGGCCAGGCCTCCGTCTTCTGGTCCGAGCACGGCCCCTGCTACCGCTGCCTCTACCCGGAGCCCCCGCCCCCCGGCATGGTCCCCTCCTGCGCCGAGGGCGGCGTCCTGGGCGTGCTGTGCGCGTCCATCGGCTCCATCCAGGTCAACGAGGCCATCAAGCTGCTCGCCGGCATCGGCGACCCGCTGGTCGGCCGGCTGATGATCTACGACGCCCTGGAGATGCAGTACCGCCAGGTCAAGGTCCGCAAGGACCCGGACTGCGCGGTCTGCGGCGAGAACCCGACCGTCACCGAGCTCATCGACTACGAGGCCTTCTGCGGCGTCGTCTCCGAGGAGGCCCAGGCGGCGGCCGCCGACTCCACGATCACTCCCAAGCAGCTCAAGGAGTGGATCGACGACGGCGAGGGCATCGACATCATCGACGTCCGCGAGCCGAACGAGTACGAGATCGTCTCCATCCCGGGCGCCCGGCTGATCCCGAAGAACGAGTTCCTCATGGGCACCGCCCTGGAGAGCCTCCCGCAGGACAAGAAGATCGTCCTGCACTGCAAGACGGGTGTCCGCAGTGCGGAAGTCCTCGCGGTCCTGAAGTCCGCGGGCTTCTCGGACGCGGTCCACGTCGGCGGCGGCGTGATCGGCTGGGTCAACCAGATCGAGCCGGACAAGCCGGTGTACTGAGCCGTATCCGGCCTCCCTTTCCGAGCGGCGGGGGCTTCGGGCAC
>NZ_JBHUQX010000356.1:0-10112 GCF_042674225.1 Streptomyces sp. NPDC056948 | reverse complement strand
GTGTCAGAGTGCGTCGGGGCCGCGCTCGCCCGTCCGTACCCGCACGACGGTGTCGACGGGCAGCGCCCACACCTTGCCGTCGCCGATCTTGCCGGTGTGCGCGGCCCTCACGACCGCGTCGATGACGGCCTCGGCGTCCGCGTCCTCGACGACGACCTCGATACGGACCTTCGGCACCAGGTCGACCTGGTACTCGGCGCCGCGGTACACCTCGGTGTGGCCGCGCTGCCGGCCGTAGCCGCTGGCCTCGCTCACGGTCAGGCCGTGCACGCCGAGTTCCTGCAGGGCGTTCTTGACCTCGTCGAGGCGGTACGGCTTGACGATCGCGGTGATGAGCTTCATGCCTGGGGGGTGACCTTCTGGGCGTGGGGGACGACGGAGGAGGAGACCGGGGCGCCGTGGCCCAGGACCCCGTGATCGTAGGCCGTCTCGGCGTGCACCGTAAGGTCCAGGCCGGTCTGCTCCTGCTCCTCGCTCGCGCGGAAGCCCATGGTGACGTCGATCAGCTTGCCGATGCCGTAGGTCACGGCGAACGCGTACACCGCCACCACGACCACGGCCAGCAGTTGCTTGCCGAGCTGGGCGAGGCCGCCGCCGTAGAGGAGGCCCTCGGCGCCGCCGGTCATCGAGTCGACGGCGAAGACGCCGATGAGGAGCGTGCCGATGACACCGCCGACCAGGTGGACGCCGACGACGTCGAGGGAGTCGTCGTAGTTCAGCTTGAACTTCCAGCCCACGGCGTAGGAGCAGACCGCACCGGCGGTGAGGCCGACGACCAGGGCGCCGAGCAGGGAGACCGAGCCGCAGGACGGGGTGATGGCGACCAGGCCGGCGACCGCGCCGGACGCCGCGCCCAGGGTCGTGGGGTGGCCGTCGCGCTTCTGCTCGACGAAGAGCCAGCCGAGCAGGCCGGTGCAGCCCGCGGCGAGGGTGTTGAGGAACGCGGCGGCCGCGAGGCCGTTGGCGCCGAGGGCGGACCCGGCGTTGAAGCCGAACCAGCCGAACCAGAGCAGGCCGGCGCCCAGCATCACCATGGGCAGGTTGTGCGGGCGCATGGAGTCCTTCTTGAAGCCCATGCGCGGGCCCAGGACCAGGCACAACGCGAGCCCCGAGGCGCCGGAGACGATCTCGACGGGCAGGCCGCCGGCGAAGTCGAGGGCGCCGAGCCTCTCCAGGATCCAGCCACCGGGGCCCCACACCCAGTGCGCGACCGGAACGTATACGAGCAGCGCCCACACCGGCACGAAGACCAGCCAGGCCCCGAACTTCGCCCGGTCGGCGACCGCGCCGCTGACCAGGGCGGCCGTGATGATCGCGAAGGTGAGCTGGAAGGTGGCGAAGAGGAGGGTGGGGACGGTCCCCTGGACGCTGTCCGGGCCGAGGCCGCTCATGCCGATGTGGTCGAGCCCGCCGATGAGACCCCCCGCGGCGTCCTCGCCGAAGGTGAGGGAGAACCCCGCCGCCAGCCACACCACCGTCACCAGGGCGATCGACACGAAGCTCATCATCAGCATGTTGAGCACGCTCTTCGTGCGGACCATGCCGCCGTAGAAGAGGGCCAGGCCGGGAGTCATCAGCAGGACGAGGGCGGTGGCGGCGAGCAGCCAGGCGGTGTCGCCGGTGTCGGCGCTTGCGGCGGCCAAGGACACGGTGTCTCCAACGGGGTGGGGCTCCGGGGGCTCGTCAGAGGTTCACCAACGTCCGTTTCCGGTTGCGTACGGGTGTGTTTCCGTGACGTTTCGTTGCGTGAGGGTTTCCGGGAGCTCACGCGTCGGCCGGCGTTCGGGCGCCTGTGCGGCGGGGCTCTGTGGATCAGGGAGAATGGGCGCCATGAGCGTTCGTACCCAGTCATCCGAAGAGTCGGCCGAAGCTGTCCACAGGGCTGGCTTCGCCTGCTTCGTGGGCCGTCCCAACGCGGGCAAGTCCACCCTCACGAATGCTCTGGTCGGCCAGAAGGTGGCGATCACGGCGAACCAGCCGCAGACGACGCGGCACACCGTGCGGGGCATCGTGCACCGCACGGACGCGCAGTTGATCCTGGTCGACACCCCGGGGCTGCACAAGCCGCGCACGCTGCTGGGCGAGCGGCTGAACGACGTCGTGCGCACGACGTGGGCCGAGGTGGACGTGATCGGCTTCTGTCTGCCGGCGAACGAGAAGCTCGGCCCCGGCGACCGCTTCATCGCGAAGGAACTGGCGTCCATCAAGAAGACGCCGAAGATCGCGATCGTCACGAAGACCGACCTGGTGGACAGCAAGACGCTCGCCGAGCAGCTCATCGCGATCGACCAGCTCGGCAAGGAGCTCGGCTTCGAGTGGGCGGAGATCGTCCCGGTGTCGGCGGTCGGCGACAAGCAGGTGAACCTGCTGGCCGACCTGATCGTCCCCCTGCTGCCGGAGGGCCCGGCGCTCTACCCCGAGGGCGACCTGACCGACGAGCCCGAGCAGGTCATGATCGCGGAGCTGATCCGGGAGGCCGCGCTGGAGGGCGTCCGCGACGAGCTGCCGCACTCCATCGCCGTGGTCGTCGAGGAGATGCTGCCCCGTGAGGACCGCCCCGCCGACAAGCCCCTCCTCGACATCCACGCCTTCGTCTACATCGAGCGCCCCAGCCAGAAGGGCATCATCATCGGCCCCAAGGGCAAGCGCCTGAAGGAGGTCGGCATCAAGTCCCGCAAACAGATCGAGGCCCTGCTGGGCACGCCGGTCTTCCTGGACCTCCATGTGAAGGTCGCCAAGGACTGGCAGCGGGATCCCCGGCAGTTGCGCAAGCTGGGGTTCTGAGGGCCGGCTTCTCGGTCATCCGGCTCCGCCCTTCAGGCCTGCCGTGCGCGCCACGTGGAGATCCCCGGTCTGTTGGGCGCGGATGAGCGACCTGTAGTGCTCACTGCTGTCGAGGAGCTCCCCGTGGCTGCCCGTGGCGACGACCTGGCCGGCGTCGAGGACGACGATCAGGTCCGCGGCGCGGATGGTCGACATGCGGTGCGCGATCACGAGCAGCGTGCACTCGCGCGCTGTTTCCCGCATCGACCTGCGCAGCGCCGCTTCGCTGACCGCGTCCAAGTGGGCGGTCGGTTCGTCCAGCAGGAGCAGGCGCGGCCGGGCCAGCAGAGCCCGGGCGATCGCGATCCGTTGGCGCTCGCCACCGGAGAGCGCCATGCCGTGCTCCCCGGCGTCGGTGTCCAGACCGCGCGGCAGCCGGGCGATCAGGTCCGTGAGGTGCGCCAGCTCGACCACCCGGTCCAGCTCCTCCGGCCCGGCGTCCGGTACGGCATAGGTCAGGTTCTCCCGCAGCGTGCCGTACAGCACCGGGGCATGCTGTTCCACCAGACCGACCCGGGCCCGGTGTTCGGCTCGGCCGGTCTCCTGAATGTCACGGCCGCCGAAGAGGATGTGGCCGCGGTCCGGGTCGTAGAACCGCTCGATCAGCGCGAACACGGTGGACTTTCCGACTCCCGAGCTGCCGATCAGGGCGACATGGGAGTGCTTCGGCGCCTCGAAGGTCACGCCGCGCAGGACGGGGCGTCGCGGTTCGTAGCCGAACCACACGTCACGGAACTCCAGCGCGGGCGCTCGCGGCCGGCCGCTACTGCCACCTGCCGCTCCGGCCGCCGGAGCGCCCGCTGCTGACACGGCGTCCTGTTCCGTGGGCAGCTCGAGCACTTCCGTGACCCTGCGGTACGCCCCCACGCCTTGCTCCATGGTGCTGAGCGACTGGAAGAGCATGCCGATCGGCTCCACCAGGTAGATCATGTACAGCAGAAAGGCGGCGAGGTCGGCGATCGACCCCTGCCGGTCGGCGACGCGCACGCCGCCGATGAGCAGCACGACGACGAACGATCCCTTGACGGCCAGCTGGATCGCCGGTGCCACTACGGCGTCCAGCTTCGCCATGCGCACGCTTCCGACGTAGGCCGATCTGGCGCCACCCGCGATGCGGTCGGTCTCGCGCTGCTCGGCGCGGTTGGCCCGGACGGTGCGGATGGCACCGAGCGCGCGCTCCAGATCAGCGGTCATCGCGCCCGTCGCCCGCTGCGTGAAGAGCGACGCCACCTCGATGCCGTGCAGCACCGAGACGACGATCACGGCGGCGATCGCCACCATGCCCAGCACGACGAGGAACATCAGCCAGTCGAGCCAGATCATCAGCGCCACGATGCCGATGAGCCCGATGGCACCCGTGATCGCTTCGGTGAAGCCCTCCGCGACGAGCAGCCGCAAGGTCGTGCTGTCGGTACTGGTGCGCGAGATCAGATCGCCGATGCGGTGGCGGTCGTAGACGGCCATGGGCAGCCGCAGCACGTGCTTGATCAGGCCGAGCCGGATGCCCAGGACGATTCCTTCGCCCGTGCGGGCCAGGACGAACTGGGCGAGGCCCTGCACCAGTGCCTGGGCGAGGAAGAGGACGACGAGCAGGGCCAGGGCGGGGCCGATCGCGGTGCCGGACGCGGTCGACTCGATCACTCGCTTGACCAGCAGCGGCTGGGCCAGGCTCAGAGCCGAGGCCCCGAGCGTCAGCAGGACGGCGAGGGCGACCCACCGCCGGTGGCCGTGCAGCAGGCGCAGAAAGTCCCACGGGGCGGTCCGGCTCCGCTCCACCGTCTCATCCGTCGCGTCGGGCTTCATGGACCACGGCCTCGCGGCTGACGGAACCAGGAGCGCAGGGCACGGTGAAGAGGGGGCGGAAGTAGTCGGGCGGGTGGTTCTCTCCCACCGGCACCCCTTCCGCCTCCACCCAGGCGTGCGCACCGAAGGGCGGCAGACGCCGCGCGCCTACGCACCAAGTCGGCCACTGGCCGTGCAGGCGGCACAGCAGGATCGTGGCCAGGGACCGGGGCAGGCACCCCTCCCGCCCTCCGCACGCCAGACTGACCGCGACCACGGAGTCCCGGGCGGCGCGGGTCTGCTCGAGGGTGGCCGGACGGGCGCCCCGGCGCAGCCACTCCAGCACGGCCCTGATGCGCCGTGGGCGTCGGCGGGCCAGCAGCCGCGCGGCGCCTACGGCGAGCCGGACCGGGATCCGGCGCCGCAGAGGCACCGAACGCGGGTCGTGGAAGATCGCCTCCGGTGAGGTCATCGCCGCCTCCTCCCCGCCCGTCGGCCGAGTCCGTGGGGCCATCGGCCGTGCGTCCCACGGCCGGAGTCGTCCTGGCCCAGGCCCGCCGAACGCAGTTCGCCGACCAGCTCCCGGACGTCCCGGTGCGCGGTGCCGATGTCCACTGCGTACTCCTCGGTGAGCCTTTGCGCGGCATCGGCTTCGGTACCGCCGTCCAGCAAGGTCCGCAAGGTGAGGGCGGCGCTGGGATTGAGCGTCCAGTACTGGTCGCGTTCCTCGTCGAGGAGCGTGATTCCGTAGTCCGTCTCTGCCGTGAACACACCCTCACGCAGCTTGAATGCCATCGGCCCTCTCCAGCTCCAGCGTGCGGAGCCACATCTCGCACACGACGGTCTGGTACAGCGCGTCGAACGGCAGGGTCGGGGGCAGCGGCCGACTGCACGTCTCGCGCAACACCTCCGCGTCGATCAAGCCCGACCGGGCCAGCCGGGAGTCCTCGCACAGGGCCAGCAATTCGCCACGCTGCTCCCGCATCCCGGCCTCCGCCTCGTACGAACCCTCATCCTTGGTGTGACGGGTCAGGCTCTCGTCGGGAACGATGCCGCGCATCGCCTCGACGATGAGCGGCTTGTACTGCCAGGGGGTGATCCTGTCCTGCGGCCGTACCGCCAGGCCCGCTTCGATCACGCGATCGTCGTAGTAGGGGGCGGCGAGGGTGATGCCGGCGCGGGTGGCCAGCTGCCCCACCTGCCGGACCATGCGGGCGTTGTTCCCCATGGCCTCCAGCTCGATGTGCTGTCCGCGCCTCTCGGCCAGTGGTTCGGCGGTACGCGCCGCGGTGCGGATCAGCTCTCGTACGGCCTCGACGGCGTCCGGTGTCGCCCACGGGGGGAGCCGCGGTGGCGTCCCCCAGTCCAGCGCGGGTGCCTCCAAGGGGGGCGGTACGTCGGTGAGCAGCTCGCCGGCTCGGGCGAGCCACGCGCGGTAGGAACTGTTGTCCCACAGCTGCCGGAGTGTTTCCCGATACGGCCACGGGCCCTGGGCGGCGAAGCCACGCAGGCGCTGCCACGCGGTCCTGGGGTGGGTTCGTATCAGCGTGTGCAGATGCGCGGGTGAACCGGCGAGCAACTCGTCGCCGCCGAAGCCCGTCAGGTGCATGCGGGAGCCCCGTGCCGCGGCCAAGCGTGGAATGACCAGACAGCGGCTGGGATGCATCATCGCCGGGCACGGCTCGTCGAAGCGCTCGTCGACCTCCTTAAGGCCCTCATACACCATAGGCAAGCGGTCTCCGGCGATGACGTGGTGTCCGACGTCGCCCAGTCCCGCGACCGTCCGGCGGGCCCAGGTCACGTCGTCGCACAGGGGGTCAAGGCCGTCGGCGGTGTAGGCGATGACCTTCGCCGTGCCGCGTGCGGCCAGAGCACACACTGAGGTCGAATCCAGGCCGCCCAGATCGCAGCTCACCACGTCGCGTCCCCGGACGCGGACCTCCACCGCCGTCGAGAGCGCCTGCCGCAACGCCGGCGCGCCCTCGGTCATCGGCACCACCGGCTCGGGAGGCGCCCACCACGCGACGGGCCGTCCCCGGCCGTCGGCGTCGAGCACCAGGTAGTGGCCCATTCCCACGGCGCTCACCTCACGCCACACCGGCTCGCCGGCCAGCGGGTGGGGGGCGCACGGATTCAGCAGGCGGGCCGCCAACCGCTGCTCGTCGACCTCCGCGTCGAGCAGGGCGGCCAGGACGTCGGCCCGGTCCGCGGCCACGGTGGCGTCACCGATCCTGGCGTGGAACACCCGGCGAAAGCCGGTGAGGCTCCCCTGGACACGCACCCGCCCGGTGACCGACGCGATCAGATGGGAACTCCCGGCCATACCACGGGCCAGACCGTCCAGGCCGGCGATGGTGTCGATGCGGCCGGCCGCGTGATCGAGCCGCTCGGTGGTGACGGCGTGTTCACCGACGACTGCGATCTTCGTCCGGCCCGCCTCACCGACGGTCAGGGCACCGGTGGACCAGCGGCCGAGCAGCCACGGCCGTCCCGATGGGTGGCTTACCGCCTGGACCTTCCGGGTGCGGAGCGAGGCAGCCACCCGGGCCGCCGAAGCGCAGTCCGGAAGGACGACCAACCAGCCCGGCCCCTCGCCGGAATCAGGAGAATCGACCATGCCGGTGCTTTCCTGATCTGGGCGGCAGGACTGATGCCCTACCGCCACCTGGAGATCTCGCGCCGGTGGAACAACCGGCGGATCAGAAGAACCTCCTCCGGAAGAACCAGAACCGTTCCGGTCCGGCCCTGAAGCCGAGACCGGTCTTGCGGAATGAGCCGACCGCGGTCAGCGTCGGACGCTCGTAGGTGCGCATGTCGTTGCACCTCCTGAACTGCGCGCGTCGCTATCGGTTATCTACTCCACAATAGCCACTAGTGCTATCAAATGACCAAAATGTCCAGCTCTGTTGTTGGTTCAATATTCAGGACGCAGTGCATCGCGTCATAACGCCGTCGCCAGGCTCGCCCAGACCGCGTTGCCGCCCGTGAGGGGTGAGCGGACGATTCCCCAGCTGTCGGCTATCTCGCGGACGAGCAGGAGCCCGCGGCCGTTCTCGTCGTCGAGGCCGGGGCGGCAGTCGGGTATGCCGCGGCCCGTGTGGTCGCCGTCGTGCACCTCGAGCCGGAAGCGCGCGTCCGGCATCAGCCCGACGCCGCACAGGATCCGCTCACTGAACGTGTGCAGCACGGCGTTGGTCACCAGCTCGGACACGAGCAGGACGGCGTTCGCGCACGCCTCGTCGGGCACCTGCCACGAGTCCAGCCGCGCGCGCATGGCATGACGGGCGCTTCTGACGCTGGTCCGGTGCGGCGGCAGTTCCAGCCAGTGGATGCGGCCCGGGCGCACCGCGTCCAGGTACCGGGGGGTGGAAGTCGTGTGGGGGGACACGGCGATCGCCTTCCGTGGGGGGTGGGAAGGGGCGAGGCGGACAACGGACCGGCCGGAAAAGGGGAGTGGGGGGCTCCGGCACCCTGGTTGCACAAGTAACTATGCTCGTAGAGCAGTTCACGCTGCAACCATCTCCCTGATAATTTCAAACGGAACGCATCGCACCGCTCGGTTGCCCGGCAGAACGATCAAGTCCCGGCCGGCTTCGCGACGGTGACGACCCCTCAGGAGGTACGGCGTGAACGACGCGCGATCAGGCACCGGCGCCGGCGCACCCACCGTTCTCCGCATGATCCTCGGCCGTCGGCTCCAGGAAGCCCGGCAGAGCGCCGGCCTCTCGCTCGACGACGCGGCCAGGACCCTGCGCGTGACACCGCTGACCATCCGCCGCCTGGAAAAGGCCGAGGTCGGCCTGAGGATCCTCTACGTCGAGAAGCTGCTGGAGACCTACGGCGCCGGCCGGCAGGAGATCGACGAGTTCGTCACCCTGGCCGAGCGGGCCAACGAGCCCGGCTGGTGGCACCCGTACCGCGATGTGATGCCGTCCTGGTTCACCGCCTACGTGAGCCTGGAGACCGGCGCGAGAACGGTGCGCACCTATGAGCCGCAGTACGTCACCGGCCTGCTCCAGACGCCCGGGTACGCCGGTGCCGTGCTGGGCGGGGGCTTCCCGAACGACGACGAGGAGGACCTCCAGCGGCGCGTGGAGCTGCGGCTGCGCCGCCAGGGCCTGCTCACCAAGCAGGACGCGCCCACGCTCTGGGTGGTGATGGAGGAGGCCGTACTGCACCGCGTGGTGGGCGGCCCCGAGGTGATGCGGGAGCAGATCGACCGGCTCCTGGAGGCGTCCGAGCTGGAGCACGTCAGCGTCGACATCGTCCCGTTCGCCGCGGGCGCCCACGTCGGGGCGTGCGCGCCGTTCACCTACTTCCGGTTCGAGGAGCGTGAGCTGCCCGACATCGTCTACAGCGAGATCCTCTCCGCCTCCGTCTACCTCGACCAGCGTGCCGACGTCGTGGCTCATCTGGAGGCGCACAACCGGCTGTCTCTGAAGACCTCGTCCGCGGACAGCAAGGCGCTGTTGAACCGCATGCGGAAGGAGTACGCATGACCATCGCCGAGGGCACCGTCTACAACGGGATGCCCGCGTCGGACCTGGGGGAGCAGGGCTGGGAACGGCCCTGGAGCGGTCCGAACGGGGGGCAGTGCGTGGAGGCCAAGCAACTCGCCGACGGCCGCGTGGCGGTCCGGCAGTCCACGGATCCGGCCGGTCCCGCGCTGATCTACACGCCCGAGGAGATCACCGCGTTCGTCGCGGGGGTCAAGCAGGGCCTCGCCGACCATCTGACGGCTCACTGAAGCCCCACCGAGCCGACTCGCACCACCACCCCCCACGAGAGGCACAGCATGACCCAGTCGCAGGCCGCGCGGGACATAGACACCAGCAGGCCGCACTCCGCCCGCATGTACGACTACTACCTCGGCGGCAAGGACCACTTCGAGGTCGACAAGCAGGCGGCCGAGCGGGTCGCCGAGGCCTACCCCGCCATCTTCGTGTGCGCCCGCGAGAACCGGGCCTTCATGCACCGGGCCACCCGCGTCCTCGCGCGTGAGCACGGCATCCGCCAGTGGCTGGACATCGGCACCGGCATCCCCACCGAGCCCAACCTGCACCAGGTGGCCCAGTCCGTGGTCCCCGACGCCCGGGTGGTCTACGCCGACAACGACCCCCTCGTCCTCAAGTACGCCGAGCGCCTGATGCGCAGCTCCGCCGAGGGCCGTACGACGTACATAGAGGCGGACGTCAACGACCCCCAGACGCTGCTGAACGCGCCCGCCCTGGCCGAGATCCTGGACCTGAGCCGCCCGGTCGCGCTGTCCCTCAACGCCCTGATGCACTTCGTCACCGACGCCCAGGACCCCTACGGCATCGTGCGCCGCCTGCTGGACGTCCTGCCCTCGGGCAGCGCCCTGGCGCTGAGCCACTGCACGCCCGACTTCGACGCCCCCACCTGGCAGAAGGTCACCGACATCTACACCACGGCCGGGACGCCGGTGCGGTTCCGCTCCCAGGCGGACGTCGCCCGCTTCTTCGACGGCCTGGACCTGCTGGAGCCGG